>PYEQ01000011.1 GCA_003017785.1 filamentous cyanobacterium CCP5
TCGGGCCGTTACCGGCTTCACCGAACAGGAACTGGAAACAGCAGCCAGGGATCTCTACGAAGAGTTAAAAATTGCGATACCCAGAAGACGTAAGGAAAACTGGAATGCCTGGCCCTATCTGCGCATTCAAATCAGTCGAGATTCCCTGGACAATCTGAATGCCCTCAGTAAAGAGGAACGCCTCAGCAAAACTCAGCATGTGTTGCTAACCGAAGCGACTATCGTTGCTTCCGACAGCGGCCTGCCCCAGCTGTTTCGCCTCAGCCAGATTTCTCCGGGCATGAAGTTTAGTGAGCTTGTCGACAACTGGACAGAGCATTATCCCCACAACGAAGTGAGCTGGCTATCGATCATGGTTGAACAGATTGCCTATGGGGTGATCAAGCAAACCCCCGATATCGCCGTCTGGCATCATTTTCGTCATGTTAAGAGCAATGAGGAATCTATCCCTGGCGTGGGTCGAATCAAAGGGGATGCGGTTCAAATTGAATTTGACATCTATTTTTATGGCATTGCCCATGTGCCCCTAGTGACCAGTCGGATGAATTCTCTAGAGCACATGTATTACATCGATCTGGCCTATAAGCCCGCCGAGGATCGGAACCTAATTGCCATTCTGGATGAACTTGAATCCCACAGGTGGAATCGTATTCCTATCCTCGAAAACCGATTGGCCAAACTTGTGGTGCACACCAGCATAGTGAATGAATATCTGCGCAAAAAAGCCTATCAAAATCAACCAATTGCAGATTTGTCCCTGGCAGACTTGCTAGCCGATCAGTCAGCAAACAATGGCCTCTCAAAAACCTGGGATACCGTACCGAAGTACGCCACTCTGGAAGAGGCAGGCAAGCGGCTAAAAGCCTGTAGAGGATGTCAGGATATTTTTATCACTGAGACCGGCAGCCCGGACGAACCGGTCATCGGCTGGCTGACGGATCACGATGTACAAGATGCCATTTTCTAGGCCACTGCCATCGGCCACCACCTTCACAACATCCCCATTTTTCACACCTAAGCTATAGCCACGATCATTCCAGCCGCGCTACTGAGATTAATCCATGGCTGTTAAGACCCTAACCATTGACGAGCAGCTGATTAGCGCCCGCGAGGGGGAAACTCTGCTGGAGGCAGCCCGCGATGCCGGCATTCCCATTCCTACCCTGTGCTATCTGGAAGGGGTATCGACTGTGGGGGCCTGTCGGCTTTGCCTGGTGGCGGTTGAGGGTAGCCACAAACTCCTGCCTGCCTGCGTCACCGCCGTTGAAGAGGGCATGGTGGTGCAAACCCAAACGGAACGCCTGCAAGCCTATCGCCGCATGATTGTGGAATTGCTCTTCGCCGAAGGCAACCATATCTGCGCCGTGTGTGTCTCCAACGGCCACTGTGAACTGCAAGACTTAGCTGTGGAGATGGGCGTCGACCATGTCGATTTGGCCTACCAGTGCCCCGATCGCTCGGTAGACATCTCCCATGATCGCTTTGGCTTAGACCACAACCGCTGCGTCCTTTGCACCCGCTGCATTCGCGTCTGCGATCAGCTAGAAGGGGCCCACACTTGGGACATGGCCGGACGGGGGCACAACTCGCGGATAGTGAGCGATCTCAACCAGCCCTGGGGGAGCGCCTCCAGCTGCACTTCCTGCGGCAAATGCGTCAATGCCTGTCCGACCGGAGCCTTGTTCTATCGGGGTTCAACGGTGGGAGAAATGCAGCACGATCGCGATCAGCTTAGCTTTATCGCCACCGCCCGCCAGCGGCACCAGTGGGTTCGCAATCCCCAGGAGGCCCCATGACCCGTATCAAGCTCGCAACCGTTTGGCTGGGGGGCTGCTCTGGCTGCCATATGTCGTTTTTGGATCTGGATGAATGGCTGATCGACCTCGCCCAGCAGGTGGAGCTGGTTTATAGCCCCTTGGCCGATGTTAAGACCTATCCCGAAGGCGTCGATGTGGCTTTGGTAGAAGGGGCTGTGGCCAATCAAGAACATCTGAAGATGATTCGTCAGGTGCGCGATCACACTCAATTTCTGATTTCCTTTGGCGACTGCGCCGTTACCGGCAATGTCACCGCCCTGCGGAATATTTCCAATACGGCCGAGTCTGTGCTCACCCGGGCCTACATCGGTGCCGCCGACAATCACCCCCAACTCCCCGAAGGCGACTTGGTGCCGCCGCTGCTAGATACCGTCATCCCCGTTCACCAGGTGGTGCCAGTGGAATGCTACCTGCCCGGCTGTCCGCCCAGCGCAGATCGCATCCGAGCCGTTTTAGAACCGCTCTTGAATGGCGATCGCCCCTCTCTATCAGGTGCCAGCTACATCCGCTTCGGCTAGCCCCCGTGAGGTTGAACTAGACCGTCCCTACTATCAGGCAACTATGCGCCATCTCATTCTCCGTCAGCCATTTTGGGCGTTCATGATCGCAGCCTATGGCTTTTCCTGGACGTTCTGGCTGCTCTCGTTTCAGGTATCGGGTAGTCCCTCCGTCTTTCTCTTTCATCTGGCCGGGTTTGGACCGCTAATTGCGGCGATGGTGGTGGTTAGAGATCAGGGGCGATCGCTACGGGCTTGGCTGGTGGGCCTATTCAAATGGCGGCTGCATCCAGGCTGGTATGGGTTTGCCCTGGGCTGGCCGATTTTACTAGCGGCGATCGCCTCGCTGGGTTACAGGCTGCTGGGTTATTCCCTGGACTTTTCACTCTTACCAGGCCGTTTGGGCATCTATCTTCCCTCGCTTCTATTGCTGGCGATCGCAGGCGGCGGCAACGAGGAGCCGGGCTGGCGAGGTCTGGGGCTGCCTGTTTTACAACAACGTCACCGCCCAATCGTGGCGACTACAGTTCTGGGAATTGTCTGGGCGCTTTGGCACTTGCCACTGCTGGCGGTTAACCCTGATGTGGCTAGCGGTGCCATTGGCCCAGGGCAAATCCTGTTCATTACGACCACAACGCTGATTAGCATTACCACCCACGCTTTTTGGTACACCTGGCTGATCAATCGCACAGGCAGCGTTTTGCTGTGCATTCTGCTCCACGCCAGCTACAACGCCGCCAACGGCCTGCTGATACTGATACCCGATGAAGCTTTGCGCGGCAGCTCATATCAGGTGCTGCTGATTTTAATGACGGCGGTTTTAATCGCATCAGTCGTCGGTTTGCTCATCCACACAAAGGGAAGATTAGGTCTATCCCAAGCTGGGATACTGCCTGCCCGAGGCAGGTAATCCGGCTTGGGGGTAAGGTGAAATCGCCAGGATTTTCAGCTATCGTCCCCTCCTGGGAGGAACGCCTGCTCGCGGAGCATTCCGTAGGAAAGGGCAGGGAACAAGCGGGAGGTTCTACTCTCGTAGAACATTGTTTAGGGTCACCTAACGCCTGCTGATAGCGGTCAAAAACGATACCCAACAGCAGAAAAACAATGGGGGCCACGCCACAATAACCCAAAATGCCGATATTCCTGACTTGCATATTCGCCAGAGGGACACCGATTAACCCCGCCAGGCTCAAGATACCGCTGACGATCATCAGATTTCTCACTGTTCTCTCCAGCCTGTTTGAGCCGAACAGGGATGCGGCACAGAGCATTGAGAGGGCAAAGAACCAATCCCAGGCGAGGATGTCTAGCGCAGCGGCTTCTCTTCCACAGCCACTGTTTTGATAGCCGGGATTATGGCATATCCGAGACTGTCCTAGTTGGCGGCTGAAGGATCCAGATTCAAAGTGCATCCGCCGATTAGACAATCCTCCGTCTTCAGAAATGTTACGAGTTTATAGTGTTGAACAGACGTCTATACCAACTATTAACCTCTTCACAAGTTCCTCAAGTGGTTTCTCTACAAGTAGGAGATAAGCAGATAGCCGAAACCCCATGACTAAACGTTATCAAAACCCCTTCTGGCTCGGATTTTTAGGATTTATCGGGTTTCTAGGATTCCTAGCCTTTACCGAGAAAGCTCCGCCGTTCTTGTTTTATTTCACGTTCTTCTCTTTTTTCAGTGCCTTTCGCTATGTGAGAGAAGAACTGAAATACCTGGGACTGCTGGGTGCAGTTGGATTAGTTGTCGCAATTTTAGGAGTTTTCGGTGTTTTCCCAGTTTGAGTGGCTCGTCATAGATTCCTCATAAATTGTCGATAGCGTTGAGAGGTAGCGCAGTGAGAGAACTGGGCTGCCAACAACGCCTGTCAATCAACCTGATGGCAATCGAGCAAGTGCTCGGCTTACCCTAGTCGGCTTGGGCCTTTGCGGCGTGCTGTCGGCAAGCTTGCTCATCATCGCCGCTGTTTTGGCGGAAGCCTTTCGCGAGGGTTACAATCCGATTCAGCAGAGCATCAGTGAGCTTACGAAGAGGGCGCTCCCCATAGGGTAGGGCTGATGGTGCTATTCACGACCGACCATGCCTTAGTTATTTCGTTCGAGATTAGGCTACATAGGGGCCTGCCCCCTACCAGACGGGCTGGGTTGGCCCGCCTAGAGCCAGCGGTTCTCTTGGGGGCTCCCTTAGGGTCTTATGCCCGTTGCGATCCGGGGCGTTTCGGTGCAAAGACATTGCAAGGACAGCTCCACAGTGTGCTTGTTTTAGCGACCGTGCCACTGATCTTTACCGGGATCTTCGCCGTTGGTCGCCGACTGTGGCAGCATCCAGCATGGCGATCGCTCGCCCGCTACTCCATTGCAACCGCAGTATGATGCCTGATGCCCCCACCAGAATTTCTTTAGCGTGGACTAACAGAAATCGCTAATGCTTAGCGAGTATTAGCAATTTTTGGCACATCTACTTTGCCCTCTTTGCCCTCAGACTGGTGCCTCAGCCTGATGTTAGGAACACGACCCCTAAGCCGATAGTGTGTATCTTTCGGTACTGATTGTCGAAGGGTTGCCCCTGAAGCCTCGCACTATCAATCTCAGGTGAGTCCTAATGTCTTGAGAAAACTCAATTTATCGAGGTGTCCTTAAGCAATAAAAAGCGGCAAGAAGTTACCCCTGCCGCTTTTGATTTTAGGAAAGACAATCTTATTCTGTACTTGCGTCATCTTCGTAGCCGGATTCAGCCACAGCCTCCTCAGCTTCCTTCTGACGCATCTGTTCACGGTACTTTTCGGCCATTTCCTCAGCCTTTTCGTAGACCAGATCAGGATTCTTGACCATATCGCCCGGTTCGGGCTCTAGCTGCTTGGTGGAGAGAGAAATCCGGCCCCGTTCAGCATCAAGGTCGATGATCATTACCTTGATCTCGTCATTGACGTTAAACACGCTGTGGGGCGTGTCAATGTGATCATGGGAAATCTCGGAAATGTGTAGCAGACCGCTAACACCGCCAATATCGATGAAGGCACCGTAGGGCTTCAGGCCGCGTACGGCACCCAGCACCACTTCGCCCACCTGCAAGCCGTTCATCTTACGCTCAACCAGCGCCCGACGGTGGCTAAGGACAAGTCGGTTGCGTTCTTCGTCTACTTCTAGGAACTTCAGGGGAAGTTCTTCACCGACAAGATCTTCCTTCGGCTTACGGGTACTGATGTGGGAGCCAGGAATAAATCCTCGCAGACCCTCAATGCGCACCAGGGCACCACCCCGGTTGGTGGCAAACACACCGGAACGAACCGTGGCGTCTTCTTGCTGAAGCTGCCGAACCCGCTCCCATGCACGCATGTATTCGATGCGGCGGATGGAAAGAGTCAGCTGTCCGTCTTCATTTTCATCGGTGAGAATAAAAAACTCTCGGGTCTCATCTGAGCGCAATACCTCTTCAGGAGCATCTACCCGGTTGATAGACATCTCCTGAATGGGGAGATAGGCGGCTGTCTTAGCCCCAATGTCAATCAGTGCGCCCCTAGGTTCGATGCTAAACACTGTGCCGGAGACCACGTCTCCCGGGCTAAAGTGATAGTCATACTTGTCTAGCAGCGAGGCGAAGTCTTCGTGTGTAAAACCAATGTCAGCGTCCATTACCTGATTGACCATGCCAGATTTTTCCTGTGTCTATCTCCGTAATACAGCATTTGATGCGCAACCATGATGAATGCCTGTCGCTCAAATCACTTTTATGGCGGTCTGCCGTGACCCAAGCAGGCCAAACAGCAGGAAGCTATCAGCACCTGCGCCAGAATTCTAATTATAACCGAAGGGGCTCAGCAGTGCGATCGCAATTTAGCAAAACTCCCCGGGTAATCGCAGAAAAACGTCCGCGCTGAATGTCCCCATAGACTCACTGAGAAGAAAAAGCGATCGTGGCAAACGGGGAATCATCCCTATCATTTGCAGGGCCGTTGGTCTGCTCATTTTGCTGCTGGAGCTGACTAAGGGTTTTAGCAAAATCGCGAATGCCTCGAAACTTACGATAAACCGAGGCAAATCTGACATAGGCAACTTCGTTAACAGGCTGTAGATGCTGTAAGACCAGTTCACCAATTTCTGAGCTGTTGACTTCGCGGCAGCCCCGCTGGTGAATGTCAGCTTCGATATCATCTACGATCGCCTGAATGACGCTGGCTGGAACATCTGTTTTTTCGCAGGCTCGAACAATTCCCCTTAGAACCTTGGATCGATCAAAGGTTTCCTGCTCTCCACTGTGTTTTATCACCGTTATGGGTACATACTCAATGCGTTCGTAGGTAGTAAACCGACGCTCACAGCAAAGGCATTCCCGTCTCCTTCGAATACTACGACCAGCCTCAGCTGAGCGAGACTCTAGTACACGGTTATTGGGATGCTGGCAAAATGGACAGTGCATTCGATCAACCCCTAACGGTAAATCAAGCTCGTCATGGGTGGTCGAGTCACCCAAAAACTTTGAGCAGTTGCTGCGACGTAACAGCAAAAATGGAGGCAGGGATCGCTATGAACAAGGATCCTATGCCTCCATATTAAGAGCATCTTGGGAAATCAACCTACTTCTAGCTCAATTTCCCGTGATGCATGGACGTAATTTAGTGCCCTTAGTCCTTGGGAATTCGAGGGGGTTCCCGAAATGCGATCGCAAAGAACAGCGTCCCGATGATACAGGCAAAGATAAAAATGTAGGCAACGGCTTCCATGGCGAGGTTCCTGGTAAATCAACCAATTTAAGTCTAACAACGTTCGCCTTCGACCTGAATTCCTAGACCTGAGCTTAAGAAAACTCAAGCCTGGCCTAGGAATTCAAAGGTCTAAACGGTCTCGGTTTCCTTACGGGTAGAGGTATCTCCCACTTTTTGGAAGAAGCCCCATTCCACCTGTTCGGGAGACAGATCTGGGTCGATACCGGCAAAAACATCCCGAAAAAGAGTCCGAGAGCCGTGCCAGATATGTCCAAAGAAGAACAGCAGAGCGAACACCGCATGGGCATAGGTAAACCAGCCACGGGGGCTCGTCCGGAATACCCCGTCAGAATTCAGGGTTTCACGGTCAAATTCGAACGGTTCGCCCAGCTGGGCCTTCCGGGCGTAGCGCTTCAGCTCAGTTGGATCGGTGATGGTCTGGCCATCGAGCAATCCACCATAGAAAGTCGCCGTTACACCCGTCTGCTCAAAGCTGTAGCGGGACTCAGCTCGACGGAAGGGAATATCCGCGCGAACGATGCCGTCCTTATCCGTGAGCACCACCGGGAAGGTCTCAAAGAAGTTGGGCAGACGCCGTACGGTCAGTTCTCGACCTTCGCCATCCTTGAAGACGGGATGGCCAAGCCAACCTTCCGCAATGCCGTCGCCCTGGTTCATGGGGCCGACCCGAAACAGACCGCCCTTGGAGGGGCTGTTGCCGACATAGTCGTAGAACGCCAGTTTCTCAGGAATCGAAGCATAAGCCTCTTCCATGGATTCGCCGGACGCAACGGCGCTCTGGACCCGTCGGTCAATTTCCTGCTGGAAATATCCCGAATCCCACTGATAGCGGGTAGGCCCAAACAGCTCGATGGGGGTAGCGGCGTTGCCATACCACATAGTGCCAGCCACAACGAAGGCGGCAAAGAAAACCGCTGCAATACTGCTGGAGAGTACGGTCTCGATGTTGCCCATCCGCAGGGCCTTGTAGAGCCGCTGGGGAGGACGTACGGTCAAATGGAACAATCCGGCGATAATCCCAACGATGCCAGCGGCGATGTGGTGGGCAACGATGCCCCCCGGATTGAAGGGATTGAAGCCGGCGGCGCCCCACTCTGGAGCGACCGGCTGAACGTGGCCGGTCAGGCCATAGGGGTCGGACACCCACATCCCAGGGCCCCAGAGGCCAGTCAGGTGGAATGCTCCGAATCCGAAGCACAGAAGGCCAGACAAGAACAGATGAATGCCAAACATTTTGGGCAAGTCTAAGGCGGGTTCGCCCGTGCGGGGATCGCGGAAAAGATCCAAATCCCAGTAAACCCAGTGCCAGCAGGCGGCTAAAAATAGAAGCCCAGAAAGCACAATGTGGGCTGCGGCTACGCCTTCAAATGACCAAAAGCCAGGATCCACCGCAGGGGATCCACTCAGGCTCCAGCCTCCCCAGGACTCAGTTACGCCCAGACGCGCCATAAACGGCAGCACGAACATGCCTTGCCGCCACATGGGGTTTAGTACGGGGTCGCTCGGGTCATAGGTAGACAGCTCAAACAATGCCATCGATCCAGCCCAACCAGCCACCAAGGCAGTGTGCATAAGATGCACAGAAATCAGTCGCCCTGGATCATTCAGAACAACTGTGTGTACGCGGTACCAGGGTAGTCCCATCGACTACGCTCCTCCTCTTATTGGTTTCAACTTAGGGTTCTCAACAAGAACTTATGTAAAGGTGCGATATTGATAAGCCTATCAGAATCAATCCCCTCTAGATCTTCGGATTGGCATCGCTCTTGAGGGCTAAAGTGCTTTCCGAAACACGAATTCGCCCGAATGAGTCAATAAACCGAAAGGTCAAAACGGTTTGACACTCAAGATGTCAAAATGAAAGTGCTTAACGAAGTGTAACTAGCTGAAATCACTGATGCAAGCAGTTTATATCCTTGCTGCGGTCTGGTAAGCCGTGCCATGGCATCGGTTTTTCAAGATTTTTGGCTGACAAACTGAAGAAGAGCGCTTAGGAGGTCTGTAGTATGGCTAATGTTAAATTTCTTAAAGAGGGTCAGGAGGTTTTCGTCTCTGATGGAGACAACCTCCGATACAAGGCTCTCGAAAATCGTATTGACATCTACACCCTGATGGGCAAGATGATGAACTGCGGTGGGTATGGTCAGTGCGGAACCTGCGTCGTTGAGGTAGCAGAGGGGATGGAAAACCTTTCTCCCCGGACGGCTGTTGAGGAGCGCAAGCTGAAAAAGTGGCCTGCCAACTGCCGGTTAGCCTGCCAGACCACGGTTCATGGCCCTGTGGCGATCAACACTAAACCCAAGCGGTCTAAAAAAAGTCCGTCTGAATCCCCTGCATCCGCTTAGGGGGTAACCATATCGGAGGTTTGAGGGAGTGATACCCTAAGACGTGTGGCTGTTGCTGATAGCTGTTGCCGAAAATTAAGAGGAGAGCTGCGATGGAAGTGAATGATCTGGGCTTTGTGGCCAGCATTCTGTTTGTTTTAGTACCGACGGTTTTCTTGCTGATTCTCTATATTCAGACGTCTAGTAAGCAGACTGGTTCTTAGGCTGTATTAACCGAATAGAGCTTGAGGTGGGGCATCTTCGGATGCCCTAATTTTTTGCTTAGACACAAAGTTGACGGCTGGAGGAAAGGCAGCGATGACCTACTGTTTGGGAATCTTGGTACGGCAAGGGCTAGTTCTGGCGGCTGACTCGCGTACAAATGCCGGGGTCGATTACATTTCTTCTTACCGCAAGCTATTTGACTTTTCGGTGCCCGGTGAACGGACACTAATTCTTTGCAGCTCAGGGAATCTGTCGATTACCCAAGCGGTTCTCCATGCCCTGGAAAGAGATATCCGCATGGAGTCAGCTAGCAGCCTTTACACGCTACCGACCCTATATGCGGTTGCCCGCCACATTGGTGGGCAGATTCGTCAGATGCAGGAGAACGATCGGGCCTGGCTAGAAAAGGATGGTATCGACTTCCAGTGTAATTTTTTGCTGGGCGGGCAGCTTCAGGGAGAGTCTCCCCAGCTCTACCTAATCTACAGTCAGGGTAACTGTATACAGGCCACCCCAGAGACGCCGTTTTTGCAGATTGGCGAAACCAAGTATGGAAAGCCAATTTTAGATCGGACGTTATCCTTTGAGTCGCCGCTAGATGCGATCGCTAAATACGCCCTGCTGTCTATAGACTCGACTATGCGCTCTAATCTTTCGGTGGGACCCCCAATTGACATGGTGATGTATCGAACTAATAGCTTCACGATTCAGCATCGGGCGCAGTTTCATGCCGGCGATCCCTATCTGATTCACATGCGAAAACATTGGGAGTCAGCCCTGCGGCAGGCCTCCACTCAGATCCCGGACATTCAGTGGAACCGGGCGACGTCGCCAGTTAGTCCAGGGATTTCTGAGATTGAAGAAAACTAGATTCCTGTATCGTTATTAGCCCTTTGGATCCAGCTTTTTGTAGATCTACCGCTACACAACGTCCAGATGAATGTCTGTTTGGAGGCTGGAAGCTGTCCCTGGCGGCTTGATCCGACCAGCAACCGGCGTCGTCTGCTGGGGAAATGGGCTCGCGACTAAGGCTACATGGCGATCGCCCACTGCCAGGCCATAGGTTGGATCCATGCCCCGCCAGCCGCCACCAGGAATATAAACCTCAGCCCAAGCATGGAGATCATGCTGATCCTGATCGGGATCACCAGCCTCATAGCCGCTGACAAAACGGGCAGCAAGGCCCATGGACTGACAAGCCACTATGTAAAGTACGGTAAAGTCCCGACAGCTGCCTCGACGCTGTCGCCAGGTGAGACCAGCTGGCATCGGCGGCCCAACTTCTCGCACCTGATAGTCACAGTCCTGGGAAATTCGCCGGGCCAGGGTCGTCAGGAAAAAGCTGACGTTGCCTTCGGTTTCCTGCCAAATCTCCTGAGCGAGGTTGGCAGCCTCGGCGTCAGCGGTGTAGGGCCTGGGGCAGAGGTAGGGCTGCAAGCATGTGGCTAGACTACTGGGGTAATCCAGGGGAAACTGGGTTGCCCAGGGTTCGCCCAGATAGTCGAAGGGATTATTCCGCAGGGTTTCGATGTCTATTTGGGTGTGAATTTTGAGGGCGGTAGTGGGGCTCTCATCAAACCAGAGGCGGAGCAAGTTGTTACCAGCTAGATCAACGATCGCGCTTTTCGCCTTAGGTTCTGGGGAAACAGAGATGTGAAACTGGTGGAGGGTCTGGGCCGCGTCGCTGCGAGGGTGGAGCCGAATGGTATGAGGCTGTAGCTGTACCGGGTGGCTGTAGCTATAGCAGGTGTCATGGCGAATGTGAAAGCGCATGAGGGTTTAGCAGTTGATAACGACGAGAATAAAAAATGTAAACCTGGGCACAAAATGTGTTTTTTTTGAATATGAATTCTGCTTTAGTTCAAGGATAAAAAATAGCTTTAAGTCTGGAGCTATTTGGCCAGCGACCTGAAGATGGCATCGGGATCCAAAATCTTTTAAGTTTATAAAGAAAACATTTAATTTTATCTTGTCGCCGAGTTTCCCTTCGATCTTAGAAAATGGCTGAAAACACTTAGCCAGTTAGGATTTGGTCTTTCTTAGAAACGCAAACCGCTTGCAGGATAGGCGATCCCCGTCTTTCCAAAGGCGTCTCTGGCGGTTGCGTTCACTCAGTTGAGTTGACATAATGTGGATAAAGGTTGACAAAGCAGACGGGCTGATGAAGTTTTGTTTCTAAATGAGACTATTCTCAGATGCTGACTATAAAGACCTGATTTAAACACCCCAATAGATAAAAGTTCAATTTAAAAGAGCGTTTTTGGAGATGGATATGCAAGCCGTTGCCTTTCGAGTATCTTGCCCTAATTGTGGCCAACCGGCAGAGCGTCACTACCTGGAACAACAGCAGCAGATTCGTACTCAATGTCCTCGGTGTGACTACTTGATGACCGTGTCAGCTGAGACTGGTAGCGTAATTGAGGCTTACGCTCCGGGATTACCCACTTTGGCGCGATAGTCCTCCGGGTTCTACATCGGTAAGGCTAGAGTCGCTAGCCTTACCGGTTGGATGGATGCTTTCTGATTAAATATATTGACGGCAAGCCGCTATCGGCAGTTAAAGATAGCGGCTTTCTCATGGAGGTGCTTGGCCGTTGCCCATGGGCAGGCGGTAGGGTGAATTTTCCCGGTTAGGGCCAGGCAACCGCTAATCATGAATGGAGCCATCGGGCATGATGGCCCCAGTGAGGATAGTGCGGGTAAGTTTAACCATCGTCTTACTGCCAACGCTGACCTTGGCACCGCTGAGATCAGCGCCGCTGAGGTCGGCTCCACTGAGGTCAGCCCCAATCAGATCGGCGCCGCTGAGGTTTGCATGACTCAGATCGGCTTGGAGCAGGTTGGCTCTAAACAGCTTGGCCCGACTGAGATTGGCCCGGTTAAAATTGACTTTGTGTAAAAAGGCATCAGTCAAGTCAGCGCCGCTAAGATCGGCGCCGCTGAGATTGCGACCCGAGAGATCTTTTTCCCGAAGATTGGCATTTTTGAGGTCAGAGCCACTGAGGTCGGGATTCTGTCGGGAACGATGCCCGCCGTTACGAGTATGGGCGTTATAGGCGTTGTAGGGTTTTTCGGATTGAGGCTGACTGGAGTTTTCTTGTGAAGCAGCGCGATCGCTGTTGGCATCCCGGGGCCAAGGACTGGCTGTCTCTGGGCGGTCTGCTGCTGACTGGCTGGAGCGGCGATAGGACTGCCCATCGGCTCGGGACTGGTCGGCGGCACTGTCCGTCTGGGGCCGGCTGTAGCTGTTGCTTCCCTGCCAGGTGCTGCTAGGGCCTGCGCTGGAGCGGGCTGAAGTTGATCGGTAGCGGTTAGGATCCCCGTAATCAGAGGTGTAAGAACTGCTGCCAGGCCGATAACGGTTGTAGTAGCTACGATACCCATTGGCCTGGGCTTGGGCCGTGGCCCCGTAGCTACGACCACCGTAACGGCTAGCACTATAGGCTGAACCGTAACGATACCCCTGGGACGAGGCAGCGGCTACGCCGGAGCGGGTATGGGAGCGAAGTAAATCCCGAGCCTGATTCAAGGCTTTGATTTTTTCCTGGGCTTTTTCTTGCAGCCGCAAGTTGTCCTTGGGAATCCGGTCTGGATGCCAGATAAACACCAGATCTTTATAAGCCTCATTGACTTCTTGCAACGAGGCTCCTGGCGAAATCTCTAGGACTTGATAGGCATGCTCTATCTCGTGCATTCAAGCTCGGTCCGGTGGCTACCCCAGGTCTGCTTGCGATCGCAGATCCAGCTTTTGTTCCTCTTATTTTAGGCGGGAACACCCAATCACGGGCCATAGCTAAAGAATAGGCTCAGCTTTGATGGGTATTCAGGGCTAGTAGGCGACATTGAATCAGCCCTGATGGGGGATCATAGCGTTTTAAGATAAGTAAATAAATTAGCCACCGGGAGGCAAACATGCGCGTTTTAGTGATGGGCGGTACCCGCTTCATCGGAGTGTACCTGACCCAGGCGCTGCTGGCCGCAGGGCACGACGTGGTGCTGTTTAACCGAGGCAATCGGCCAGCTCCGGAGGGAGTACAGCAGATTCACGGCGATCGCAAAGATGCAGATCTGGTCAAAGCAAAGCTCTCTGGCGAGTCCTTTGACGTCGTGTTTGATAACAACGGTCGAGAGCAGAGTGATACTCAGCCCTTAATCGAGGCATTAGGCGACACCATCCAGCAGTTTGTTTACGTCAGCTCAGCGGGGGTCTATCAAAAGTCTAGCCAGATGCCCCACCTAGAGGGGGACACCGTAGATCCCAACAGCCGCCACAAAGGCAAGTTTGAAACAGAAACCTATCTAGAGGCCCAGGGGGTGCCATTTACCGCCGTCCGTCCGGTCTATATTTACGGACCCCAAAACTACAACGACCTGGAAGCCTGGTTTTTTGATCGCCTTGTCCGGGACCGAACGATCCCGATTCCTGGCAGTGGGATGCACCTAACTCAATTTGGCCACGTCAAGGACCTGGTGGCGGCGATGGTGGCAGCCGTAGGCAACTCCAATGCCATCGGCCAGATTTACAACATCTCCGGCGAGAAAGCCGTGACCTTTGACGGGCTGGCGTTGGCCTGTGCGATCGCCGCCGGTAAATCTCCCGACGACGTCAACATAATTCACTACGACCCGAAGCAGTTTGACTTCGGCAAACGCAAGGCATTTCCCCTGCGAGTGCAGCACTTCTTCACCTCCATCGCCAAAGCCCTAACAGATCTCGATTGGGAACCAGAATTTGATCTAATCAGCGGCCTCAAAGACTCCTACCAGCATGACTTTCTAGCGTCAGAACGCCACCAGTCAGCCATTGACTTCTCCCTAGACGAGCAGATTCTCAAGGGTTAAGCAACGTCTATTTTCCCTCGGTACCCCGATCAAATCCAGATGTTTATCTGGGTTAAGGCAGCCAATACCGGCTGGGTGTATCAAAATCTCCTAAGATGAGCGGGCAGAAAAACCTTATGGCAGCAGCTATGACTTCCCAGGCGCGCATCGGCATCATCGGCGGCAGCGGACTCTATGCCATGGAAGCCCTCACCGATGTTGAAGAAGTCCGGGTTGACACTCCCTTTGGTGACCCTTCCGATGCCTTAATTCTGGGCACCCTCGACAGCACCCGGGTAGCGTTTCTGGCTCGCCATGGGCGGGGACACACTCTGATGCCCACGGAGCTGCCTTTTCGCGCCAACATCTATGCCATGAAGTCCATCGGGGTGGAATATCTGATTTCGGCCTCAGCGGTCGGCTCCTTAAAGGGAGCCGTGCAGCCTCTAGATATGGTGATACCGGATCAGTTCATCGATCGCACCCGCAACCGCATCTCTACCTTCTTTGGAGAAGGCATTGTTGCCCACATTGGTTTTGGCGATCCGGTGTGTAATGCCCTAGCCAAAGTGCTGGCCGATGCCGTAGAGAGCCTGAATCTGGCCGATATTCAGCTCCATCGCGGCGGCACCTATGTGTGTATGGAAGGCCCAGCTTTTTCCACTAAAGCCGAGTCAGAACTGTACCGTAACTGGGGGGCAACGGTGATCGGCATGACTAATCTGCCAGAGGCGAAGCTAGCTCGGGAAGCGGAAATCGCCTATGCCACCCTAGCGCTGGTCACCGACTACGACTGCTGGCACCCCGACCACGACAGCGTCACAGTGGAAATGGTGATCGGCAACCTGATGAAAAATGCCGAAAACGCCCAGAAGGTGATTCGCGAAGTGGTCAATCGGGTTGCGGCCCAGCCTCCAGAATCTGAGGCCCATAGCGCTTTGAAATACGCCATTATCACCCAGTTGGACAAAGCTCCAGAGGCCACCAAACACAAGCTGAATTTGCTTCTGCAGAAATATCTGTAGCAGAGATCTGGGGTGACCAGCGCGGTCACCGTTTCCAAAGGTCCATCTGCTGGCCAGACTCATGCTGGGAGGGATGGGATAAATTCAGTCTCTGCGGGCTAGGTGTCGATATATTTTGAGAAAATTTCGCTACCCTTAGGACGTTCGGCTGGGGAGTTTAATCGCATGGTTCGGAGCTTCTATCTATCCGCGCTGGCAGCAGTTTTGGGCTGGGGTGCAGGGATCTCAGGGGTTTGGGCCGATGGCATGCCGCCTGGTAGTTCAGCAGTTTCGACAACGGCCCCAACCAATACTCCACCCGCTACCACCACTGGCTCGGCCCCTACCCAGGCGGCCCCCATCGACGATTACACCCGGTTCATGCTGGCAGGCTATGCCGCGGCAGACATCGGCGACTACCAAACAGCCCTGATTAATTTTCGCCGGGCTCTGGCTGAACGGCCCAACAATGCCTATGCGAGGGCAGCGATCGCTAACATGCAGACCTACATTGCTGAACAGCGGGCTGAAGCAGCTAGACTTCAGGAAATCGCCAAACTCCAAAGCCTGCTCCAGGCAGCCGTGGATGGTACCGACTGGGCCTGCGCTGCCGCCACAGTAGATCAGCTGGTAATGTTAGTGCCCCCCGGGTCATCCGATCGCGCCGAGCTGATTGGTTTTCGGGGACAGCTTTCTGGCTTCTTAAATGCCCGCTCCGACTTAGATAGCTGGTCTACTGTCTGTCTCGGCGTGATGAACCCGGAGACTCGCAGCTAAGGACGGTTCATACAGGCTGTCCCAGGTGCCGAGGGCAGCCCGATGCACCGTCAGCCAAGGCACCTGATGGTGCTGGGCCAGCGCTGCACAATCTTCGTACTCTGGATGTACATTCAGCAGCGCCTGGGTCTGAGGATGGTAGGCCAGCTTCAACCGTACGCTTCCGTAGGGAGTGGTAACCGATTTATGCACCCGGTGTAGGGCGTGGCGCTGCTGTAGCTGGCGGCGGACGCCGAGGGTGGTGGTTTCAGCAAATAGCACCTGTTCACAGGCATCTACGTCCTCGGGGGCTCCAATAACCGTGACTAGGAATCCCGGACGGGATTTCTTCATGCCTACGGTTTGATAAAAAACATCCAGGGCACCTGCAGCAAACAGGCGATCGTACAGGTAGCCAATCACCTGAGGAGACAGATCGTCCACCTGGGTCTCTAGCACCACCACCGTTTCCAAGGTTGGACCTGAGGCGTCTTGTTCTGACAGTAAGGTGTCTGTAGAAGTGGATGGCTGTTCGTTTTCTACCGAGGTTTGGACATCAGCCCCATGATCATGGCCTGCCGTCAGGGATTCCCTCTGATGCCGATAGTTATGGTCTGAATACTGACGGCCTCGGGAGAACTGGCTTTCAGAAACCACCTCTCCAATCCACAGCCGCAAAATATTGGGAATCGGCAGATCGCGCCCACCTGCCCCCAAGCCCACCTGGCGCAGGGTCATAGCTGGCGGCGAACCGAACTGCTGGGCTAGGGTGGTGGCGATCGCTGCCCCCGTTGGCGTCACCAGTTCCCTTTCAATGCCGTTGCTGTAGAGGGGCACCTGGGCCATTTGCAGCAGCCGCAGTACCGCCGGGGCCGGCACCGGTAGCCAGCCGTGGGCGGCCTTCACCCGGCCACCGCCCACGGGCAGAGCCGAACAGGCAACGATATCAATCGCCAGATAGTCGAGGCCGATGCAGGCGCCCACAATGTCAACAATCGCATCAGTTGCCCCCACCTCATGGAAATGTACCTGCTCCGGGGCAATGCCATGGACAGCCCCTTCTGCCTCCGCTAGCCGGCGAAATATTGCCAGACTCCACTGAGTGACTCGATTTGGCAATCGGGCTGCCTCAATCAGGGCTTCGATGCCTTTGAGATGGCGGTGGGAAGCATGGGGAGCAGTCAGCGCCACCTCGACCTTAGTTGCCGCCTGGCCGTTGCGAGTGACCAGGTGCGCTCGCAGATCGTACTCTTCAGATAGTCCCAGCCCAGCTAGCGACTGCTGTAAATAATCCAGAGGTAGGCCAGCATCCACCAGGGCTCCCAGGCACATGTCTCCAGAAATGCCAGTCGGACAGTCAAAATAGGCTAACTTTTTCATCAAATTGTTTCGCTCCCAGCCATCCTCCTCCAAGATAGTCACAACGTCCCCCTAGCTCGGAGGCAGTTGTGACCACCATCTACAAGATTCATCCCCAAACACCCCAAAAGCAAAAGATCGCTGCTGTAGCCAAGGCTCTGCACCAGGGGGCGATAGTGCTATATCCCACCGACACGGTCTATGCCATCGGCTGTAGCCTAGAGGACAAATCGGCGATCGAGCGGGTACGCCGGTTGAAGCAGTCAGCCAACGACAAGCCCCTCACCTTTCTCTGCGACTCCCTCTCCAACATTGCCGCCTATGCCCATGTCGAAGATGCCGCCTACAAAATTATCCGCAAGCTGATTCCTGGGCCCTATACATTTTTGCTGCCCGCCACCAAGCAGGTACCTCGTCTGGTGATGAGCCCCAAACGGCGCACCACCGGCATTCGGGTGCCAGAACACGCCATTTCCCAAAGTTTAATGCAGGGGTTGGGAAATCCGATCATCTCAACCTCGGCCCTGACGGTGGCCGAGCACGACCCGGACATCGCCTTTCGCCTCAGCAAGGCCGAACTCTTCGATCGCCTCGGCCCTCAAGTAGATCTCATTATTGACGATGGCGAAGCCCTAGGCCACAAAGCCTCTAGCATTATTGACCTAATTGACGAACCACGACTGATTCGTCGCGGTTTGGGCTGGGAGGCCCTCGTCGACTGGATCGATGAGGCGGTCGCCTGACCGTCCCCCCCCTTGACAGCCATGGCAACGGCCTCCCTGTGACAACCCAATTCTTCCAGAGAACTGTCACAGCTACTGTGAAATTCCCTCTACCCAAAATGAATCTATTGCCTAGGCCAGCGAGGGTCAACGCTGGCTCTCGCCCCTGCTGTTACGATTGGGTATCCCATGAATGCTGCATCTATCCATTCTGCTATGAGTTTCGGCCACCCTGAAGAGCCTAATCGCTCTGCTGGCAGTTCTGTCAATCAGCTCCATCGGCATATTCTGCAACAATTTCAAACTGTCCTAGAGACTCGCCCTACCGGCCTAGAAGCCGTTTCTCTACGGATGGCTAGCGAGGTGCATCGTATTTGTGAGATCAGCGATCGCATTCAGCGCTCTGGCAATGTCCAAACCTGGCAGCATTCCCTCAGTCAGCACCGCATCGACAAGTGTCTGCACTATTACCGTCTGGGTTCTACCCGGGGTCGGGTAGAGCTCCACAGCAGCCTCAGCGCCATTGTGTATCGCTACATTGCCCCAGCAAAGAGTCAGCTCGGCTTCAACGGCCGCTATGCTCTACTCGAAGATTTTTTGCAAAACTACTACATCGAGGCCTTAAATGCCTTTCGCCGGGAACATGGTTTGGCAGCTGACTACACACCCAGGTCGCGCTTAGAACTAGCTGAATACATGGCCTTCTGTGAGCAGTATGCCAAGCGACGGATTACTCTCAGGGGTCGTCAGAGCCAGCAGTTGCTTGTGCTCAGGGCCCAATCCTTTGCTCGCCGCCTTCCGGCGGAAACCGCCGTGGATATGGCCCTGGCCGCTGACTCTGGCCGCAGTGACGAGGGCGATCTCCACGCCCGTAGCGCTCCTCTACAGCAGGTGCGGCAACAGATGGTCTCTGAAATGGATGACCCCGCCGATGCCGTCATTCGAGAGCGGGTTGTCAATGCCCTGATCACTTACCTTGAGGAGCAAGACCAGCAGGACTGTGTCGACTATCTGGTGTTAAAACTGCAGGATTGTTCTGCTTCTGAGATTGACGTCATTCTCAACCTATCGGCTCGGGAGCGGGACTATCTCCAGCAGCGTTTCAAGTATCACGTGGAGAAGTTTGCCCGGGTCCATGAATGGGAACTCGTGCACCAGTGGCTCGAGGCCAATCTAGAAGAACGCTTCGGGATGACAGAAGAAGAGTGGCAGGAGTTTTCAACCCAGCTAACCTCTGCTCAGCAGCGGCTAATCGCCCTCAAGCGAGAACATCAGAGCCTTGAGGTAGAGCAGGCAGAATCAGAAATCGCCGCTGTCCTTGGCTGGACTCCCAAAAAAGTTCAGCGAGTCTGGAGCCAGATCCTGGGCAGTGCCGCCAAATTCCGCAATCAAGGCAGCCGCCCAGCCACCAAAAATCCTCTTTCGGCCGAGTGACCTTACTGGAAGTGACCTAGTTGAGGAATCAGGTGTCGCCTTCTAGGCACAGGATCCAGGGCAGAGGCCCTAAGCACAAATTACCTAAACCCAGAGCTCCCTTAGGAGGCAACCTCCTCAGAAAAATTGGGGGGCTCAAACTTGTACCCCACACCCCGCACCGTTTGAATCAGCGCTGGTTGAGAAATATCCTTTTCGATTTTTTTGCGAATTTGACCGATGTGGACATCTACAACCCGCTGATCGCCTACATAGTCATAATCCCAAACTTTTTGAATCAGCTCAGCCCGGCGCCACACCCGCCCTGGATGACTAGCCAAAAAGTGGAGCAAGTCGAACTCTAAGGCGGTCAGGGGCACCATTTCCTCTTCTAGAGTGACCTCCCGCCGAACCGGATCGATGGCCAGCGCATTGAAGGTCAGGCACTGCTGCTCAGCAGCCGTGACCGGGCGCTGGCGCTTCAGAATTGCCCCTACTCGGACCTCAAGCTCTCCCAGGCTAAAGGGCTTAGTCAAGTAATCATCCGCCCCTTCGTTGAAGCCGCGAATCTTATCGGATTCGTCGGTGCGGCTAGTCAGCATTAATACAAAGACGCCAGTACGAGCCTGCATTTCCTTACAAAGCTCGTAGCCATTGGTGTCTGGC
>PYEQ01000329.1 GCA_003017785.1 filamentous cyanobacterium CCP5
AGATGTGTATAAGAGACAGTCGCTATGTGGTCAACGCCCGGGAAGGGCAAATTCTCTCGGCTCGGGTCACCGATGTCACCGGCCCGGTAGTCATGGATATCCGCTTCCCCGGGGGAGAACTCATTGACGATGCCTCCCAGGTACTGGCCTGGGAGGGTCAGCTGCCAGTGGGAGGGGACTTCATCGTCGATGTGCGCTGCGCCCGGGAGGCATCGTTTACCTTACAAATCGCGGTGGAGTAGTGATGACTGGCCTCAATGCCCTGCTGATCGCAGGGACGGATACGGAAGTGGGCAAAACCGTGCTCACTAGCGCCCTCGCTGCTTACTGGCAGACCCATCGCCAGCTCAACACCCTGGGGATTCTCAAGCCCCTCCAGGCGGGGCCGGGCGATCGCGAACTCTACCATCGCCTGTTTTTACCAGAAGACTCCCTGGACACCATCAATCCCCAGTATTTTGAGGCTCCCCTGGCCGCTCCCCTGGCCGCCGCCCAGGAAAATGCCGTGGTTGACCTGGAGGCCATGTGGCAGAGCCTCCTGGCCCAGTGCCAGCAGCACAACTGGGTACTGGTCGAAGGAGCAGGGGGCCTCGGTTCTCCGGTAACGGCAGAGATGACCGTGGCGGACCTGGCAGCGGCCTGGCACCTGCCCGTGGTGCTGGTAGTGCCGGTAAAGCTGGGGGCGATCACCCAGGCGGTAGCAAATGTGGCCCTGGCCCGACAGACCAGGCTGGAGCTGCGGGGCATCGTGCTCAACTGCCCCCAGCCCCGCACCCCAACGGAAATCATCCAGTGGGCCCCCATCGGGCTGATTGAATCACTCACCCAGGTACCAGTGCTGGGCTGCCTGCCCCATGTCCAGAATCCAGAAGATACGGCCGCCCTGGCGGCGATCGCCGCTGACTTGACCTTAGAACTGATGCTGCCACCCCCCGTGGCCGCCTAAGCCGCTGAAGCGACGACTAGGTTAGGCTAGAGAGCCCTGGGGTGCTGCCGTTGCAGCTGCGACATCGGGACATAACCTCAAAGAAAATTCGCTATCTAGGAGCACTGCCAGAGGCTCTCGGGGAAGCAAAGTTTCTGAGTAGTGCTGGCTGTTGTTTAGACTACTGCCGCCACTGCCAACGATTCCGCCATGGGTTTAAGAATCCTTTCCTCGTCGATTGGCTCAAGCTTGGGATGCTTCTACAGTTGAATTGGGACTCCTGAATTGGGCTCCCCGCCACCATCGAGTTGCTGCCCTATCCCTTTTAAGAAAATCCGTTAAACACCGCGAGCCTATCCATGATTTCTACTCTCCCATCCCCTGCCAACCTGGCCGAAAACGGCATTCGTCTCGCTATCCGTGACCTCCAAGCCCAGCTGGTCGAATGGCGACGCATCCTCCACCAGCGCCCAGAACTGGGCTTCAAAGAGCACATCACCGCCGAATTTATTCATCAAAAACTAGCCTCCTGGGGGATTGACCACCAGGTCGCCGTGGCCACCACCGGCATCGTTGCCTGCATCCAGGGGAGGCGTCCGGGCCCAGTTCTGGGCATTCGCGCCGACATGGACGCCTTGCCCATTCAAGAACAAAACCCGGTGCCCTACCGCTCCCTCCACGACGGAGTCATGCACGCCTGCGGCCACGATGGCCATGTCACCATTGCCCTGGGCACGGCCTACTACCTCTCCCAGCACCGGGACGACTTTGCTGGTACGGTCAAAATCATCTTTCAGCCCGCCGAAGAGGGGCCGGGCGGGGCCAAACCCATGATTGAGGCAGGGGCGTTGCAAAATCCCGACGTCGAAGCGATGATCGGCCTGCACCTCTGGAACAACCTGCCCCTGGGCACCATCGGGGTGCGTAGTGGGCCATTGATGGCCGCCACCGAATTTTTCCACTGCACGATTACGGGCAAAGGGGGCCACGGGGCCATTCCCCACCAGACCGTTGACTCCATCGTTGTCGGAGCCCAGGTGGTGAACGCCCTGCAAACCATCGTCGCCCGCAACATCGACCCGCTTAAGGCGGCGGTGGTGACCATCGGCGAATTTCACGCTGGCAGCGCCGTCAACGTGATCGCTGACAGCGCCCGCATTAGCGGTACGGTGCGCTACTTCGATCGCGCCTACAGCGACTACTTTGAGCCACGCCTTAATCAGATTATCGGCGGCGTCTGCCAGAGCCACGGAGCCACCTACCAGCTCGACTACACCCACCTTTATCCCCCTGTGGTCAATGATCCGGCCATGGCCGAGCTGGTGCGATCGGTGGCTATGGCCGTGGTAGAAACCCCCGCTGGGGTGGTGCCCGAGTGCCAAACCATGGGCGGCGAAGACATGTCGTTTTTCCTAGAGGCGGTGCCGGGCTGCTACTTCTTCCTGGGGGCGGCCAATGCTGACAAAGGACTGGCCTATCCCCACCCCCATCCCCGCTTTGACTTTGCCGAAACGGCTCTAGCCGCTGGGGTGGAAATTTTCGCGCGCTGCGTCGAAACCTACTGTCAGGCATCGTAAGTGGGCATCGTCAAAACAGCCGCTAGAGCCGCTATGCTAAGGCTGAGTCACTCGGGATAGCTCACCATGAAACGACACTGGCTAGGACTGATTGTGCTCGCTGGACTGGGGCTACTGCTGGCCCTCGGCCCTGGCTGGACAATCCCCCTGTCTGCCCAGGCCCAAACCAATACCGAATCGGCCCCCCCAGCCGCAGGGGTGATTGAAGTCAGCGGCAGCTACAGCGACCCCCAAGAGCAGTTCCAGGTGGGGATTCTGTCAGACTTCAGCGTCAGTACCGTCGGCGGGGCACCCCTGCTGCAAAATCCAGACGGCTCCCTGGCCTACACGGTGGTAGTCGAACCCCTGGCTGCCGGCACTGCCCCGCTGCCCGAGGTCGAACTCCTGCGGGTCGCCCAGGCCATCTTTGGTGCAGGCGAAGGCTTTCAAACCCAGGGGTTTCAGGCCGTGGCCGGAGGGCTAGAAATTGCCTGGAGCGGTCAGTTCACCCAGGCAGGCGTGCAGCCAGTTCAGGGCACCATTCTGGCCAAGCAGCAGGGAGAGGCCATCTATCTGCTGCTAGTAGCCGCCACCGAAGCAGGGGTCGAACAGCTAGCTCCAGCGACTGATTTGCTGGCGAATTCTCTGACGGTGCTTTAAGGGAGTAGATGGAAAGATAGGAAGATGGGGAGAGCGGGCAAGCATTAGACGCCTCACCGCCTTACCTCGTCACCCGCTCACCCGCCCTCACCTTCCCCGCGGCTTGCTACCCTAAAGAAATCCCTTTCGGAGGATGCCTGGTGGATCTGAATTCAGAAATCAGCCGCCTGCGGGAGCTAATGCCCGCTTCGGGACGGATGAAAACCCGGCTGGACTTTAATGACAACCAGCCCCAGGTGATTGCGGCACCCACTCCTCGTCCCTGGCAGAAGAGCTATCCCATCATCATTAACCTGAGCCGATGGCTGCAGCTGAGTGAGCCCCAGCGGGACATGCTCTATCTGCGCACGGTCTGCTGGCTCACGTCGACGAATGTGCTTCAACCCAATGCCTATGCCATTACGGCGGCGGCCGGTTTGATCGCCATCGGTGTTGAGCTAATTCAGACCAATGCCGTGGGGGTTTTGGCCGCGGGCGGCCTGAGCACCCTAGCCATAGTGCAAGCATGGCGACGGGCCCGGGGTCCCCAGCAGGCGATCGCCGCCGATGAACAGGCGATCCGGGTCGCCCTGCGGCGGGGCTACAGCGAAGTAGATGCCCTACAGGCATTGCTAGGAGCCCTAGAAGCTGTACCCGCCTTAGAAGGCAGCACCCCCAGCGTCACCGACCTCATTCGCTGCCAAAATCTCCGGGCCAAACTCGGCCTCTCGGGCATCCGGGTATCAGAGGAGTTCCTGCAAACCTGATCCTCCAGGTCAGTCCTCGGGGGGAGCCAAAGGGCGATCGCCCTTTGGCCAATGTCTGTCCTAGGGAAATAGCCTCCCCTCGAAGCTCCGTGATAAACCAAGGATGACATCGGCAGCAGCACTCCAGGACCATGGCTTCTTCGACTTCCTCAGACTCAGCTCCGGCCATCAACGACAGCAAATCCTATCACCTCATCTTCAACCCCATCTCCGGCCAGCAGGATCCAGGACCAAAGCTGACGGAAATTCAGTCGGCATTAGAAGACTTAAACTTTACGGCCCATCTCACCAAGCCCGACAGGGATGCCCATCAGCTCGCCCAGCAAGCTCTAAAGGAAGGGGCCGATGTGATCATCGCCGCTGGCGGCGACGGCACGGTTTCGGGTGTGGCCTCGGTGCTAGTCGGCACCGATATCCCCTTGGGCATCATTCCGTCGGGAACGGCCAATGGGTTTGCCTCAGCCTTGGGTATCCCGGAGGACCTCGATCAAGCCTGCGCCATTATTAAGGCCGACCACCGATCGCGGGTGGATACCGCCCGCTGCAACGACCAGTTAATGCTACTGGTAGCCTGTATCGGGTTTGAAGCCAATCTCCTGGACAACATGGACCGGGATGAGAAAAACATTCTGGGCAAGCTGGCGATCGTTAAAAACGGCCTGCAAGAACTCAGGGATTTGGAGCAGTTTGACGTCCAGCTATCCACTCCTGATCACCATTGGAATGAACCAGCAACCGCTATCACCATAGCCAATACCGCTACTGCAGAAATGGTCCTGGCCCAGGGCCCCGCAGATGTAGCCGCCGACGATCGCAGCCTCAGCGTGACGCTCATATCCCCTGACCATCAGTGGGAGGCAATTACGTCAGCCGCCGACTTGCTGGTGTCAGCCCTACAGCAGAGATCGGTGGAGGACGAAACCGTACACCACTGCAAAACCTCCGAAGTCACCGTCGAAACCGACCCTGCCCAAAAGATTTTTATTGATGGTGAACCGGCTGGTGAAACCCCTATAAGGATAGAGTGCCACCCTAAATCCCTGGTGGTTTTGACGCCGCCGCCTCAGTAGCCGACCAGCCTCTGAGCCTAGAGCCTCTTTAAATATTTTTCTCAAGCCATTCCCATAATCTGGCATCACCGGATGGGACGGTGATATTGACTATTGCATTGGCTGGGTAGGTTAAGACACTTGATTGGGAACACTTTGAGCAGGCCATGAAATCAGGTGATTAGTTACTTTAAAAAACTCAATATTTGAGGCGTCAAACTAACCCATTTAGGTCGCAATAACCGACCCATCAGGCCATATATTCAGCGGTTTCAGCGCGTTAGTATGTAGTTGTTACTACAAGCTCACTGCCATCAGCCAGAGCCAACGTTCATCTCGATTAGCCGGTTTTTCATCAAGCCCAGATCGAGACGGAAGTAGGGGTTCCCCCCGAAGGAACGCGCCTCAGCCGTTATTCACAGTTTCCCAAAGAGGCGAAAATCATGAGCACTTCACTACAAGCTGGTTTCGAAATCATCTTGGCCGTCACAGTTATGTCCGTTGTGGTCTGTCCAATGCTGCTTTGGGTTCTGCCCGATCGCATCCACCGGCCTCAAGATATCGGCTAAAGGTCATTGGCTAATTGCTGCCCACCCATAGCAAACCGCTGTGGGTGGGTTTTTGTTGTGGGTGGGTTTAGGC
>PYEQ01000330.1 GCA_003017785.1 filamentous cyanobacterium CCP5
GCGAGCCGGCGAACTGGTCGCCATTCTCGATCAGCTCAACGATCTGGCCCAGCGCTGGTATGGCCCGGAAACGAATTGTGGAATGGCTGCGGCAGATATCCCAGGGATACAGTCAGGCAGCCCAGCCCAGGTTTCAGAGGAATTGACAGTGTTGCTTCAGCGCCACGTTTAGCAGGCTTTTGTACTCGCGATCGCCAATTACATAGGCCCCAAACCGTTCCAGATGGGGGTTCATCATCTGGGCATCGAACAGCATGAACTGCTGTCGGCGTAGGTGTTCCACCAGCTTTACCATGGCCACCTTGGAGCCTTCAGGAATCCGATAAAACATCGACTCGCCAATAAAAGCGCCCCCCACCATTAGCCCCAGAATTCCCCCAGCCAGCTCATTGCCCTGCCAGGTTTCAAAGCTGTGGGCATAGCCACTCTGGTGTAGCTCCCAGTAAATATCTTTCAGCTCCGATGAAATCCAGGTCGTATCGCGATCGGCACAGCCCTCCACCACCTGGCCGAAGGCGCGACTGATGGCAACCGAAAATCGGTTTTGATTGAGCACCCGCCGGAGAGACTTGGGATAGCGAAAACGACTGTCCAGGGGAATTAGGGTCCGCTGGCGGCTGGAATACCATCCCAGGCTACGACCATCATCGTCGGCCATGAGAAAATAGCCCTTCGCATAGCCCTGAATAATCGCTGCGATGTCGTACTCAAACGTCCTGCCCATCGACGGTTTAGGCTACTTAAAGACTGTTTTCATCATAGGGGCTAAGCCTCGACAGACCGCTAAGGCAATTCCCTGGGACCCGTTCGTGCCCCTTACACTAAAGATATCCAGATGTTTGGATATAGATACCTCTGAGGCGGATGGCCGTAACCGCCATCTTGCTCAATACTAAGCCGACACCTCCCCATTAGCCATGGCCAAACCGATTCCTCCCGTTACCCTGCCCCCTCCGGAGAATGCCGTCCAAGAGGGGGAATGGTTAAGAGCTTCACTCCACCGCTGGCTGGATGAGGAGTTCATTCCTGAACCGGTTAATGCCGATATTGCCCAGCGAGCTGCCCAGGTATTTGTTCGGCAGCGGCTAGAAGGGGAAAACGACGTCGGACAGCTGGTGATTGCCATCCTGACGGAGATGCAGGGGTTTGATTTTTCAGAAAGCTTTTACGGGGAGTTTGCCGTAGCCAACGCCGTGAGCGATCTACTGCTCGATAGCCTTGGCCTAGAGCGCTGCTGCGGAAACTGAACGACAGCACATCAACTACCCGTTGCGGCCATTCCAATAAAACCCTAAAACCACCAAAACCCTAAAAGCCGCGAGCCGAAAGCCTCAACTGAGGGGCTTCCGGCTCTAGAAAAGTGGCTTGATTTGAGCATCTACCAGCTAGATTTGACGACCCCTGGTAGCAGCCCCTCGTGGGCCATTTCCCTCAGCTTGTTGCGGCACAAGCCAAAATCCCGGTAGTAGCCCCGGGGGCGACCGGTCATCCAGCAGCGGTTGTGCAAGCGGCTGGGAGCGCTGTTGCGAGGTAGCTGTTGAATTTTGCGATGGATAGCCACCTTCTCCGATTGGGAGCTGGCACTTCTAAATTCTTCCAGCAGCGCCTCTCGCTTTTCAGCGTATTTCGCCACCATCTTTTCCCGTTTGCGCTCGCGCGCAATCATGCTCTTCTTAGCCATGCAGCTATTTCTGCCTCTGTTAAGCTTTTCAAAACGCAGTTTTTAATTGTAGCTTAAATGACTGGATCTGGTAATGGTTTTCTGCCAAAAGCGCGATCGCCCTCCCCTGATCAGTCAGATGCTTGAGATGACCGACTTGCCTGAAGATTTATAGGGCGCCAACAGTTCGGTTATCGGCACTCTGAATTTTGGTTATCTAAAGATAAATTATCAGAGATCTAAAGACTCGAATTGGAGGCGGCGCATGGCAGCTTTAGTTACCTGGATTATGTTTGCCTGGGCGGTGGTGATTATCGTCACCCAGTTTATTGGCTAGGTTTGACGTTCCGAGCAGAATCTCACCATGACTGGCTGATTCCATCCGTTTCAGGAGTTCAGATCGGTGGGAAAGCGATCGCTGCTCAGCTGCTAGCCTTTGACAATCTCTTGACCTTTCCGCCGGCACCCACTTCAGCAGAAGGACACAG
The DNA here is from genome assembly GCA_003017785.1 of filamentous cyanobacterium CCP5. Lineage (GTDB taxonomy): Bacteria > Cyanobacteriota > Cyanobacteriia > Phormidesmidales > Phormidesmidaceae > CCP5. Next base: position 2,149 of record PYEQ01000330.1, read on the forward strand.
GTCGGCAAGATGACAGTTTCCGCAGTTGGGGTTGCGGGCCATGCATACGGCTCGACCATGGTATATCAGTCGAATCGACCAGTTTTCCCAATCGGGCTGGGGCAGCAGCTTCATCAGGTCTAGCTCGATCTTTTTGGGGTCAGTCTGCCGGGTAAGCTTCAACCGCGTGCTGAGCCGCTTCACATGGGTGTCTACGGTGACCCCGGCGTTGATGCCATAGCCGTGGGCTAGCACCACGTTGGCAGTTTTGCGGGCGACCCCCGGCAGGCTGGTCAGCTCGGCCATGGTTTGGGGAACCTTGCCTCCAAACTCAGTCACAATTTTTTCACAGGCAGCCCGAATGTTTTTGGCTTTGTTGCGGTAGAACCCGGTGGATTTAACCAGCTGCTCTAGCTCTTCGATCTCAGCCGCTGCCAATGCATACACATCTGGATAGCGGGCAAAGAGGGCCGGAGTCACCTTGTTCACCCGTTCATCCGTGCACTGGGCCGAGAGCATGGTAGCTACCAACAGCTCTAGAGTCGTGGTGTAGTCAAGGGAGCAGGTCGCATCTGGGTACCGCTGTTTCAGCCGGTGCAGTACTTCCATTGCTCGAATTTTTTGGGCACTTTTGCCTTTGGCCATGGGAAAAAATCGATAGAGACGCCAGATCAAAATTGGTCCTGGGGCGCGATCGCGGCGTCTCTATGGTGTCTAAAAGGTTCTGGAACGATCAGCAATCTACTGGGGAAGGTTTTGGAAGATTTCCAGCTGGGAGGTATCTCTGACGATCAGGAAAATTCCCAACCCCAGCAGCAGCACTAACCCCGTCTGCATGACATTTTCTTGAATGCGTTCGGGGAGGGGCTTGCCCCGCAAGGCCTCAATCGCCAGAAAAGCTAGCTGCCCGCCGTCGAGGGCCGGCAGGGGCAAAATGTTGATAATCGCCAGATTAATGCTAATGATGGCGGTGAACGGGAACAGACTCAGGGCATTAGCGGCAGCCAATCCGGCTCCCTGCTCGACGATCGCCACCGGCCCCGCTACCTGGCCCGCCATCTCCGAGAAGTTGGTGATCAGCATGTAGAATCCTTTCACCGTGCGCACCAGCATGTCCTGGAACTGCTGGGCCGCTAGGGTCAGCACCTCGATGGGGCCGGTGGCTCGACGATATTCCAGCACCCCATTGGGCTGGAGCTGAACCCCAATCACCGCGCCGCCATTGCTAGCTTCGGGAGTAACGGTGAGGTCAACCTCCTGGCCACTCCGCTGCACCGTCAGGTCAACGGGCTGATTCGGATGGTTTTGAATGAGGCTGATGAACTGGTTGATGGTGGTTTCTGAGGCTGCTAGGGGCCGGTTTTCGGCGGCAATCACGATGTCCCCCGACTGCAACCCGGCTTGAGCGGCGGGAGAATCTGGCGCCATCACCTCAGAGATGATCACCCCTGGCTGGGGGGTAAAGTCCGGCACGCTGAAAGTGGCGTACTGCACCACAAACACCAGATAGGCAAAAATCAGGTTGGCAATAACTCCAGCGCTGATGACGATGGTGCGGTCCAGAATAGGTCGGTTCTTGAGCAGATCCGGGTCGTTGGGGGGGATTTCGCTCTCTGGGTCATCGTCTGGGAAACCGACAAATCCCCCTAGGGGAATGGCCCGCAGGGCATATTCGGTTTCAGGGCCCTGGATTTTCCACAGAATCGGGCCGAAGCCGATGGAGAAGCGATTAACGTGGATACCCTGGAAGCGAGCTGCCAGGAAATGGCCCATTTCATGGACAGCGACGAGGAGGGCGATAACTGCGATCGCAGCAAGAACGGACATATTTTTCTTTTTGCCAGGTGATCAAACAACAGATTTTCCCATTCTAACCCTGGGAACGGCTAAGGCAGGCCCCTTTGACCGCTGGGTTCAGGGGGATAGCCCTACCGGCTAGAGAAATTCTCGCCCCAGGTAGGGCTGTAATACTTCCGGTACCCGCACACCGCCGTTGGGCTGCTGGTAGTTTTCTAAAATCGCTGCCATGGTGCGACCAATGGCCAGTCCTGAACCGTTTAGAGTATGTACGAAGCGGGTACCCTTTTTCCCTGTTTCTTTGAAGCGAATGTTGGCGCGGCGGGCCTGGAAATCAATGCAGTTTGAACAGCTAGAAATTTCCCGGTATTTGCCCGATGAGGGCAGCCACACTTCTAAGTCATAGGTCTTGGTGGCTGAGAACCCTAAATCACCAGTGCACAGTTCTAGCACCCGATAGGGTAGCTTCAGCTGCTGCAAGATATCTTCGGCGTCGTTGAGCAGAGCCTCTAGCGCCTCGAAGGAGGTCTCAGGAGCCACGAACTTGTACATTTCTACCTTGTTGAACTGATGCAGGCGAATCAGTCCGCGGGTGTCTTTGCCGTAGCTGCCCGCCTCTCGCCGAAAGCAGGGGGTATAGGCGCAGTAGTGAATGGGCAGGTCTTCAGCCGCCAGGATCTCATCCCGATGGAGGTTGGTTAGGGGTACCTCCGCCGTCGGCGTCAACCAGAGATCGTCGTCTTTGCACTGAAAGCTTTCTTCGGCAAATTTGGGCAACTGGCCCGACCCCGTGAGAGCGGCACTGCTGATTAAGATGGGGGGAAGGACTTCGGTGTAGCCGGAGCGGGTGTGGCGATCCAGCATGAAGGTAATCAAAGCCCGCTCCAGGGCGGCCCCGACCCCCATGAGGGTGACAAAGCGGCTCTGGGCAATTTTCTCAACCGATCGCTTGAAGTCTAAAATTCCTAGCTGCTCGCCAATTTCCCAGTGGGGCTTAACGTCGCTCTGGGGCAAATACTCGTCTCCCCAGCGGCGCACCTCGACGTTGTCGTCTTCGCTGGTGCCCACAGGGGTAGAGTCGCTAGGCAGATTAGGCAGGTTGAGCAAAATGGCCTGAATCTGGTCTTTGATATCGCGCTCTTGGGGTTCCAAATCCTGCAGCTGGGACTTGACCTGGTTTCCCTCGGCCTTGAGGGCGGCAATTTCCGACCCCTTTGGATCTGCGCCAGCTTTGATTTTTTGGCCGACGGATTTGCCAATTTCGTTGCTGCGGGCCTGGAGCTGCGATCGCTCCCCTTCGAGTTCACGCTGCTGTCGATCCAACTCCAGCAGGGGCTGCAGATCGTAATCTCCCCGCTGGGCGAGGGCCGCCTGCACCTGATCAGAGTTGTCTCGAATCTGCTTGAGATCTAGCACGTTCGCCCCTCAATCTGCGATTTGCCCGATGGCATCTGGAGCCTGCCTGCGGCGACTGGCTGCCCTCGGCCCGGGCCCTCTCAACCAATAAATCACAATAGCAGCAAACCTAAAAATTCCCCTGGACTTGACTGTGAAGTCCAGGGGAATTTCGCGGCCCAAAATCCCGCTCGCCTAGGCGACCTGCTCGACCTCGGCAATTTCAGGAATAAATTCTCGTAGGCGGCGCTCAATCCCCATGCGCAGGGTCATGGTGGAACTGGGGCAGGAACCGCAGGCCCCTTGAAG
>PYEQ01000331.1 GCA_003017785.1 filamentous cyanobacterium CCP5
GTCTATCCTGTGGTATTTGGCACCGAGCTGACCCCCATGCTGCAGGGAATTTTAATAGCCCTGCTGGGAGTGATTGGAGCATTTGCGATCTGGAACTTTTTGGTCAAGCCGGTCCAGACGGAAAGAAACACCCTGCAAGGGGAGGTCGAGCAAAAAGAGCAGCAGCTCCAGCAGCAGCGGGCTGGCTTGGCAAACCGAGCTGAGTTAGAGGCCCAGCTTGATCAAGCTCTGAACAATCGCATTGGTGTCTATACCCTGTTGGGAGATGCCGCTAGTCTAGACACTCTTCTGCTAGACATTAACCAGCAAATCAACAACAGCAACGCTGCGATTTCCGATGTGATTAATGCCAACCTCAATCAGGCTAATCTCAACCAGACCCTGCAGTCGATTGGCTTTACCCAAGATCAGATTCAAACCATTCGCAACCGCATTGCCAGCAACCCTAATATTCAGAACTACTACGCTTCTAAGCTCTTTCAATTTGATCCCGAGCCCGCTGTCCTCGTACAGGATGGCAGTTTGGGGCCAGAGCTGAATGGCAAACTGGAGCGTCAGCAAGTTGCCGTTAGCTTTCAGGCGCTTTTTCCCCAGACCCAGGCGATTTTGAGGAATCTTGAACGGTTAGAGCCGCTGGTAATTATTCGAGATTTTGATCAAAGCATCGCCCCTCCGGGTTCCGGCGTTAGCGAAGAGGATCTCGAAGGGCTATTTCGGCCCCTCAACACCAATATCACCTTAGAGGTGTTGGTGCCTGTTACCAACCCGGCAGAGCCGCCCCCACCGCCGGAAGCTGCCCCCGCCGAGGGTGAAGGCGAAGCCCCTGGCTAGACAATCACCATCCGCTGTTAGCCCCATTGATAATCCGCCCAATACCTGCGACGAATGAGGAGTGAACCATGAAACGCTTACTGGGTCTGAGTCCATTCATTTTAAGTGGAGCCTTGGTCGCTCTGGCCGCCGAAGCCAGCCTGGCTGCCACCGCCACCATTACCGGGGTCCAGCTCAATCCGACCGCTGAAGGGGTTGAGATCGTGCTGGATACCGATGGGGGAGATCTAGCCGATGTCTTTACCGTTAGCCAGGGCAACACGTTTCGGGCGGACATCACCAGCACCCGGCTTCAACTGGCAGATGGTAGCTCCTATCGTCAGGATAATCCGGCCCCTGGGATTGCTGCGATTACCCTGGCGCCGCTGGATGCCAATAGCGTCAGGCTGATTGTAGAAGGAGACGGCCAGGTGCCCGTGGGCGGGTTTAATACCGGGAGTGGTAATAGCCTGGTACTGGCCTTGCAGGCAGGATCTCAGCCTTCTCCGCCCTCTTCCTTGCCCGCCAACCTGGAAACGGTTCCAGGGAATGGGCCTGATATCGCTCAAGTCCAACCGGAAGCGGCTTCTCCGGAAGAGGCTGCCCCGGCGGAGGAGATGCCCCGCCCTGTTCGGTCTGATCCGGCCGTTGACATTCTGGTGCCCGAGCCAGATGTCACCATCGATGGCGTTGTGGTGCCTCGTCCCGCCCGGCAGATTGCTCCGCCCTTTCTACCTCGGGCTGTGCCGCCACCGGTTGGAGATATTGCCTATGCCGAGACAGCTATTCTTTCCTCTTCGATTGATTTGGGCAGCAACGAACGGATTCCCAGGCTGGTGCTGAGAAATGCTCCGGCAAGGGAGGTGCTGTCCCTGCTAGCGCGAGCGGCTGGCCTTAATTTGGTATTTACGGCTGTGGGTGATGATGGTGCAGCCGCTGGTGGAGAAGATGGACCGGCGATTACCCTCGATATCGAGAACGAGTCTGTTCAGGATGTGTTTAACCACGTCCTTCGAGTCAGTGACCTGAAAGCCAATCGAGTCGGTCGCTCGATTTATGTAGGGCCGGTTTTGCCAGACGGTGCCCGCAACATTGTCAGCCGTACCCTGCGCCTGAATCAGGTGGGGCCATCGGCTGCCGCCGGATTCCTGGCCTCCTTAGGGGCTGAGGCAACTCAGGTGGTCAATACGACAGAAATTGAAACGGTCACGATTGAAGGATCGACAGAGAACGCACCTGCTATTAACCGAGTATTAGAAACGGAGTCAACCACGATTGAACAGCTCACCTATGACCCAGAAGATGGCACCAATGTGGCTCAGCCGCTGACAGGACTTCAGGTGATTACTGACGAACGGCTGAATTCGATTACTCTTGTGGGTGAGGCAGAGGCAGTAGAGCTGGCGACTCGATATGCTCTACGCCTTGATCTGCGACGGCGGCAGGTGGCGATTAACGTCAGAATTATTGATGTCGATCTAAACGCCTCTAGTTCTGTCGGTGTCAACTGGTCATTTCTATCGAATGGCACTTTCCGCGTCGATCAAAACCTAGGAGATCCGACCGGAGGAGTCGGTCTTGCCATTATTGGTGGGAACCCGCTTGATGGTTTATCAGCTCAAATTACCGCAGCTATCAACAATAACAATGCCAAAATTCTTACTGACCCTACACTGGTAGTCCAGGAGGGACAAAGTGCGAGTGTAGCGCTGGTAGAAAATGTTCTAACCTCTCTGCAAACCCAGGTGAATCCAGAAACGGGTGCTGTTACCTCCATTACCCCAGTCTTTGAAGAGGCTGGACTACAGCTACAGATAAATGTGGAAACCATCGATGATAACGGATTCGTCACATTCAATGTATCTCCCCAGGTCAGTGCTCCTCAAGCTCCAATTACTTTTAATTCAGGCTTCGGTGGCGCCCAAACACTGACGCCGCTACAAATTCGGGAGGTTAGTACTGGTTCCATTCGCATACGTGACGGTCAAACCTTGGTAGTGGCTGGCATTATTCAAGACAGTGACGCTACCTCAGTAACCAAGGTGCCGATCTTAGGTGACTTGCCAATTCTGGGAGCACTGTTTAGAAGTACCACTGAGACTAATCAGCGTAACGAAGTCATTGTGCTGCTGACTCCTGATATCTTGGATGACTCCGATGAGAGCGTGTTTGGTTATAGTTATGTCCCAGCGGAGGAAATTCAAGAGGCGATCGATCAGTATCGTTAAGCAATTTATGTAGACGCAGTTAGAAATTGGAGTAGATGACTTGACTCATCGCTCTTAAAATCACTCAAAGTGGCTGAAATTCCCTGTTTCAAAGGGTTTTAGCCGCTTTTTTTATGGTTATGCCTGGCTATGATTGGGGTGAATAAGGTTAATTTTCCTAAAAAACCCCGAAATCCATAGAAATTAAAGCTTTCAACGATCCATAGTTGCTGTGTTGCCCTTAGAATGAGGCAGTAAAATTTCGAGCTTGTAGGGGTTTCAGCGATTGGTGAGGATTTGTGCCGATCAGGAGCAAATCGTCACTCTTGAGATGGCTACCTCTATGTTCTTTGCCCATAGGAGACAGATATGAATAAGGGAGAACTTGTTGACAAGGTTGCGGAGAAAACCTCCATGACCAAAAAAGATGCAGATCTGATTATTACCGCCTGCGTTGAGTCCATTATGGAAGCGGTGGCAGAAGGTAAGAAGGTGACGCTAGTTGGATTTGGTTCTTTTGAACCCCGTGAGCGTAAGGAACGGGAGGGTCGAAATCCCAAGACTGGAGACACGATGGTGATTCCAGCCACGACAGTGCCTGCGTTCTCAGCCGGTAAGCTGTTCAAAGAGAAAGTCAGCAAGAAGTAGTTCAGTTTACCTGTTGGTTTATCCAAGTATTAACCGACCTGTTCACGGGGGAAATCTTACCTGGGCTGCCGAGGTGGCCGGGTGTTCCCCCGATTTTATTTTGGATTTTTCTGCCAGCATCAGTCCCCTGGGACCCCCTCAGTCGGTCTTGCAGGCGATTCAGGCGGCATTGGCGAACCTCAGGCATTATCCCGATCCGGGCTATACATCTTTTTGTCAGGCGATCGCTCAGCATCACGGCCTCAGCCCACAGCAGGTTTTACCGGGAAACGGGGCCGCAGAGCTGTTGACCTGGGCCTGCCGCGACTTAGCAAAGCTAGGGGCTGTGGGTCTGCCAGTGCCGGCCTTTGGCGATTATTATCGGGCCCTGCAGGGGTTTGATGGAGTGGTCGTTCCCCAAGGGATCCAGGCGGATGGGGCCTGGTTAGGGAATGAAGCTTTTTTAGACCGCCTGGTCCACCGGCGTCGATCGCTCCAGCTTGCCGGCCTGCTACTCAATAATCCCCACAATCCAACCGGGAGGCTGTTCTCTAAATCAAGCCTGCTGCCGCTGCTTGATCAATTTGATCTGGTCGTAGTGGATGAGGCGTTTATGGATTTTCTGCCTGCTAATCAGCAGGAGAGCCTGGTTGGCCAAGTCTCTAGCCATCCCAATCTGGTGGTGCTGCGGTCGCTGACTAAGTTCTATAGCCTGCCCGGACTCAGACTGGGCTATGCCGTCGGCAGTCCCGAACGGTTGGAACGCTGGCGGCGCTGGCGGGATCCCTGGCCGGTGAATAGCTTGGCCGTATCCGCTGCTGTGGCTGCTCTGGCGGATACGGCGTTTCAGCAGCACACCTGGGACTGGTTGGCGGCAACCCGACCGGCTCTATATACTGGGCTGCAGTCCATTGCTCAGCTTGACCCCCTGCCGGGGGTGGCCAATTTTTTTCTGGTCTGCTGCGATCGCCCCGTTCCTCTCCTCCAGGCAGCCCTGCTCAAACATCACCGGATTCTAATCCGGGACTGTTTGAGCTTTCCTGAGCTTGGCGATCGCTATTTTCGGATAGCCGTCAAGACAGAGGCGGAAAATCAGCAGCTGTTGGCGGCTTTGGCCGTGGAGATGGCAGGACAGTGAGGGCGGTGTTGCCAGGTTGGCATGGTCTCTGCGACGGGGGTGTTGCAGAGATAATAAATCCACTCTTCATCTCCCCATCTCCTTTGCCCCCCCTCTCTTACCTCATAGCCGCTCCGCCACCTGCTTTAAACGCTGCAGCTGAGCAGCCATGTCCTGCTGGGTGAGCCTGGCGGCAAAGGTGTTGAAGCCAAACCGAACAATTGGGTTCGGGACCTCGAATTCAAACCGATTCAAGAGTTCGGTGCCGGTGTCTGTGGGGATACATTCCCAGCGATCGCGGCCTCTAAAGAACCCCTCGAATTCCCAAACGATTAGACCCGGTTCGCGATCGATCACGGTACTGTTGAGGGTGGGCTGCCACAGGGGAATCTGGACGATAAATCGACTTTGGCTGCCGAGTGCCGTGCTCCACGTTTCGCCAACGGGCTCACAGTGGAGGGCTGGATTTAGCCAGCGGTGCATCAGCTCGAGTTCGGTGAAGCAGCGCTCGACGGTGGTCGCATTGGCTCGAATCTGAATCGTATTTTGGAACATTTGGCGGTTGCCCATGGGACAGTTCCTTGCCAGGGTAAATATTTGTTCCTGTAGTGTTCCAAACAGAGATAATGCTCGAAATCTTGCTAAAACAGTCCTGTAAGGAAGATATTACAGGATTTTCACCGCTCTTATCTTGGCTCTGTCCCCCTTGGAAGAAACCTGATTTTTGAATGACCGTAGTGCTATCTCTGCCTTTGGTGTGTTGCAGCATCGAGTCTCTTGCACTATGGTCCTAAAGATTGTAGTAGACGTTGAATATGACAAACGCCATGACCTTTGACGTACTTCTTCCGACAGAAGTG
>PYEQ01000332.1 GCA_003017785.1 filamentous cyanobacterium CCP5
TCGCTTTCTCCGAGGAGACCTCTCCCAGCAGCTCGATTTTATTCAGCACCTAGGTCGGGCTTTAGAGCATATTGGTTTTTTTATTCTGGATCAATCCGGGGTTGACCCAGCTACCATCCAAGCGGCCTACGCCGCTGCTGCCGATTTTTTGCCCTTCCCGAGGCAACCAAGCTTAGCTATGAGCAGGTACATCTCAAGGGGCAGGGAGGCTTTACGACCTTTGGTCGCGAACATGCTAAAAATGCGCCTCTGCCAGATTTGAAAGAGTTCTGGCACGTGAACCGCCAAAGCCTGGCTGCCGTCGAAGGGGGTTGGCCCGAGCAGATCCCCAGCTTTCGTCCGGCCATGACCCAGCTCTACCAGCAGCTCGATGCCTGCGCAGCGATTTTGCTCGAAGCCTGTGCCCTCTATCTCGGCCAGCCGCGCCCCTGGCTGAGGGAAATGGTCACAGAAGGCAGAAGCGTGCTGCGCATTGCCCACTATCCCCCCCTCACTGGGAGCAGTCCGACCGGCAGCCTCAGAGCCGCTCCCCACGAGGACATCAACTTCATCACCTTGCTGTGCGCTGCCACCCAGCCAGGGCTGGAGATCCTCAGCAATACAGGGGAATGGCAGCCGATACAGGCCCAGCCTGGGCAGATTATCGTCGATACTGGCGACATGCTGCAGAACCTGACCAACGGACTATTCAAAAGCACCACTCACCGAGTCGTGAACCCCCAGGACTCGGCTACACAACGGCTATCGATGCCGTTTTTCGCCCATCCTCGGGCCGAGATTGACCTCAGTCCCCACCCGATCTGCATAGAACGCACCCACGGCAAAGCCCGATTTCCGGCAATGACCGCTGAAACCTATTTGAACCAGCGCCTCCAAGAGATTGGCCTGGGATGAGAGGGAAACTCATTACTGTCTGTCGGGCAAGTCCCGCGAAGACAAATCTCCCTTAACCTCCAGATGCTGCTGGGGGAACTTATCGGCTATGTAGCCACCCAAAAACGTTCCTACCGCGGATAGAACTATCGGACCAACCAGAAATCCAAGGGGGCCTTCGACGCGAAAACCTGGCACCGCCAAGAAGGATATTCACCCACAGCTCATCTCTCTCGACTTACTCATCCCGCACTAGCTTGAGGAATACCTCGGTCAGGTCAGCGCGATCGCGCTGTACGGAGATAATCGGCAAAGGTTGCAGAATAGCGAACAATTCATACAGCTGACTGGGACTCCCCGCAAACCCCACTTGGCGACCGTGAATGTAGGCCTTCAACCGAGATAAGGCCTTTTCCTGAACAGACGTGATATCAGCATCCACCTCAATCCGATAGGCTCCCCCAGAGAATTCACGAATCAAGTCCTCCGTCGGACGCTCAGCCACCAGCTCTCCCCGTCGCATAATCGCCACTCGATGGGAGAGTTCTTCCGCCACATCCAGCTGGTGGGTAGTGAGCAAAATGGCACAGCCATCGGCGGCGATCGCACGTACTAGCTCCTTGACCGCCTCACCTGCTTCTACGTCGAGTCCCAGGGTGGGTTCATCCAGCAACAGCAGCCGGGGTTGATGTACCAGGGCAACGGCGATCGCGAGTTTTTGCTGCATGCCCCGGGATAGGCGCTGCACAGGAGTCTGGCGCTTATCAACCAAATCGAACCGATCTAGCAACTCTGCTCCCCGCCGCCGGGCCTGCCCCCGAGTCATGCCCTTCAGCACCCCGAAATACTCCAGATTTTCTTCGGGGGTGAGGCGCCAGTAGGTATTGCGATTGCCTTCCAAAACCGCCCCCACCTGCCGTAGGGCCAGGGCGGTGCAGTGGGGGTCTTGGCCCAAAATCTGCACCTTGCCGACATCAGGACGCACCAGTCGGCAATCATCTTGATAGTGGTCGTTTTGCCAGCCCCGTTGGGCCCCAAAAACGCCAGTATCTCCCCTCGCTGGAGACTCAAAGACACCTGGCGCACCGCAGCAAAGCTCTGCCGCCCCTGACGGTAGAACTTAGTCAAGGATTCGGCCAGCAGCACCTGAGAGCAGCCAGACGACGACCTCTGAATTCGCCGTGGAGCCAATACATCCGGCTGTTTTGCTTCCATCGCTGATTGACCAACGTTCGATAGAAGCGATCGTAACCTTTCTTAACCAAGGACGGAGAAAATTCTTCTCAAAGGCTATGGGTAAAGCTCCTTAGCTAATGTTTTCAGCAGCCCACAGCAATTGGTTCGGCGATATCCTCATCCGGATCAATCTCGCCATCGGATTTGAATTCAGCATAAAAATTTGGGCATTTTGTGTTGACGCTGTATGAATTCGTGGGCTGGCTGGCCAGTCTGACCGGGGCACCAAAGTATTAATAGAAAAAGCAGCCTTATCTACGAAGTTTTTAGCCCCAAAACCTATCCCTGAGAAACACCCAACCCTTCGAAAATGACTAGATATTCGACTCAGATAGAGATGGGGACAGCAAAATCTTGCGAGGCTCCAGGGCGATGGCTTCAGACGTTAAAGCGGTTGGTCCGCCGTTCCGGGTTATCAGCCTGTCGCCATCATGATCAGCGGTCAGCCCAAGGATTTACCCTCATCGAGCTCTTAGTTGTGATTGCCATTGTGGGCATCTTAGGGGCGATCGCCTATCCGGCCTATCTTAATTTCTCGCGAAAAGCAGCCTATGCCGCAGCCAAACATCAAATGGGCATCGTGGCTCGAGAACTGCGAACTATAGAATTCGAAAAGCAGAGCTATCCTGCCGATACGGACCCGAATATTGTCCCCACTGGCGTGCAAACCTGGCCAAACAGTCTCCCTTACAACTCCACCCTTGATTACGATAACTGGGCCATTGGCAACGGTCTGTGTTACGTGCAGCTAGCCTTTTGGGGAGACAAGAACGAGCGCCACTACGCCGATTTTGTCAAGCATGCCGAGCCAGGAACCTTTGCAGAAGTTGAAGGCAACCTGCTGCTCGGCATTGCGATCTACAACTGTTCACAGGCCAATGCAGGGCCTGTGAACTAGATTCATGGCACCACCATCTAACCGTCCCAGAGTCATTTATGCTGTTGAGGGAGCATTTTTCTCTCCGTCAGTCATCTCGCTATGGTGCCAGGGGACTCGCTATGGTGCTGAGGCTATGGCAGGGAATAGAGCGGAAGCAACCGGTGCTGTTAGGTTATGACCATCGCCACAGTTAACTGCCATGTTTAGACGCAAACCGTCCCCCATGCTGACTTATATCAGTCAAAAGACTGAGTTTGAGGGCATTATCCATGCTGAAGGAATGCTGCGCATCGACGGTATCGTCCATGGCACCGTCGAAGTGCAAGGGGATCTAGAGATTTCCGATACGGGACTCATCGAAGGGCCAGAAGTTAGAGCCAAAAATATCGTTGTCCGAGGAGTCCTCAAGGCGAGGGTATCGGCAGAAGGCAAGCTGACCCTAAGCCGGACCGCCCGCTTGGAGGGAGATGTGGTCGCTGGCTCTTTGGAGATCGAATCTGGAGCCTATTACACCGGCTATATTGAAACTCGCGATGCCAAGTCCCTTCCACCCTCTCAGAGCCTGCCAGAACTCTACGGCACCACGGAATCTCCGCCTAGCCCCTCCCAGGGACCCCTCTAAAGTTCACTGCCCTGAGTCAAGCCCCCCTTATCGAAGGCTAGCTTGGAGCGCATCAATTTGCTGCCGCAGCCGAGTTAGGTACGGGGTCAAATTATCTAGGCTGCCATGGTGGGCAGCGGCTTCGATATCAGCCGCTGTGCTGGCAATGGCAATGGCGCCCACGTTGGCGCTAGCCCCTTTGATGTGGTGGGCAATGTTGCGGGTAGAGGCCGCATTGGCCGCTGCTACAGCCTGCTCTAATGGCTGAAGCTGCTCCAAGGTATCTCGGACATATAGGCTCAGCAGCTCAGCTTCAAAGCCGCGATCGCCCCCGGACAGGTTACTCAGCTGCTGATAGTCAATCAATTGGTTCCAATCTTTCTGCATTACCACAGTCTCCATGTCCCAGCTTGACTGTTACTAGTTTTCACTGCATGAACGAACGGAGCAATTAGTTTTCACCGATGAGCCATGCAGCTAGAGCCACACCGATTAACAGCAGCAGCCCGTTGGGCCAGGGAATTAGCCCACCAATATCGAGAAAACTGTTGATCAGTCCCGAAAATGCCCCCCCCAGCAACGCGACAGCAATCAACAGCAGCAACATGTTTAGGGTGACACCTGTGGATAAGTGGCTTCGACCGGCTTCGTCCTGGGCTTCATACTTGAATACCTAACCCTAGAGTATCTAACTGTTGAGAGTTATGATTCGACACGCCCTGAGGACACCTATAGATTCCGTCTACTCATTAGATACAGCCATCAAGGGATTGACCAAAATAGGGATACATACCAAATCCAGCTCAAGGACTCTAAATTCTCGTCTAGACAAAACTCTACTTGTGGAGTTGGACAAGTTTTGCAGCTCGGTAAGGTTTAGGGCAGTAAGACACCTGGAGGCACTCGATTATGAATCAGCTTCGACACAACCATCGTCAGGCCGCGCTGATGGGCCTCCTAGCCAGTTTACTGGTGGTACCTCCTGTGTTCGCCCAATCGGCCAACTTTGCTTCTTTAAGCGTCGGCCCAGGATCCCCTAGTGCCAGTACTAATGGGTATACGGCAGGATTCTTTCCGCTCAGTAATATTGCCGGGCGCGATCGCCAGGGCAATGTCTGCACGGGCTTTGCTACCCAGGCTCCCGATCACATTCTGGTGCTCCAGCAAGATATGGCCTCTCTAGCCATTCAGGTGGACAGCGGTGGTAACGATACGACCTTGATGATTCAAGGACCAGAAGACGGCACCATTCGCTGCGGCCAAGACACCAGCCGCCGGAACACCGATGCCAGGATTGCCGACGAAAACTGGAGAGCGGGCACCTACCGCATTTGGGTTGGCACCCACACCCAAGGCCAGCGCTACAGCTATACCCTTTCTACTAGCCAGTAGTGGGTTTCCTGGGGCAACTGGCCACGCTAGTATGAATAGGCATACTGCCTGGCAGAGAGGTTTTTTGTGTTTAAAACCCTGGCGGAAGATTTTCGTATTGTCTTTGAGCGTGACCCAGCGGCCCGGAGTTGGCTGGAGATAGCCACCTGTTATCCCGGGCTCCATGCGCTGATGCTGCATCGGTTTGCCCACTGGCTCTGGACTCTGGGTCTGCCTCTGGTGCCGAGAATGATCTCCCACCTGTCGCGATCGCTCACCGGCATCGAAATTCACCCCGGAGCCGCCATTGGCCGTGGAGTCTTTATTGACCACGGCATGGGTGTCGTCGTTGGCGAAACGGCGATCGTCGGGGACTATGCGCTGATCTATCAGGGCGTCACCTTAGGGGGTACAGGCAAAGAAAGCGGAAAGCGGCATCCTACCCTCGGCACTAACGTCGTTGTCGGGGCCGGAGCTAAAGTCTTGGGCAATATTCAAATCGGCAATAGCGTGCGCATTGGAGCCGGGTCCGTAGTGCTGAGAGACGTGCCCTCCGACTGCACCGTGGTCGGCGTTCCTGGACGAGTCGTTTATCGCTCAGGGGAACGGGTCGAACCGCTGGAGCATGGT
>PYEQ01000012.1 GCA_003017785.1 filamentous cyanobacterium CCP5
AAACATATTCATCCGACCCGGAGTCTGCTGGGCAGAAGCCTGGAAGGTGTGCAGCGCCTGGCGAATGTGCTCGATGCTGATCCCTTGGGTAAAGGCCGTGAGGCTAGCGGCCAAAGCATTGGCAATCTGAAAGGAAGCCATGCCCCCCATGGTCAGGGGTACCGCCGCCGCCTGTTCAATCCGCAGCAGCCAGTCACCCTTCAAAATCGACAGATAGCCGTTTTCGTAAATCGCCGCCAGCCCTCCCTGCTGGGTGTGATTGCGAATTAGCTCATTGCGGGGATCCATAGAGAAATAGGCGACCTGGGCCTTGACCCGCTCTGCCATGGCCGACACCAGCGGATCATCCGCATTCAGCACCGCGTAGCCGCTGGGTCGGGCGGTTTCGGCCACCACGCTCTTGAGGTGGGCCATATCCTCGATGGTTTCAATGTCGCCGATGCCCAGGTGATCCGCAGCTACATTCAGCACCACCCCCACATCGCAGGCCGGGAAAGCCAGCCCGGATCGTAAAATGCCGCCCCGGGCCGTCTCCAGCACCGCAATTTCGACGGTGGGATCCTGCAAAATCAGCTGAGCGCTCTGGGGGCCGGTGGTGTCCCCAGATTCCACCAGGTGATCACCGATGTAGATCCCGTCCGTGGTGGTGTAGCCCACCACCTTTTGAGTCTGCTTAAAAATATGGGCGGTGAGGCGGGTCGTGGTGGTTTTACCGTTAGTGCCAGTCAGGGAAATGATCGGAATTCGGCTGGGCGTCCCCGGTGGAAACAGCATGTTGAGAATGGGTTCTGCCACGTTCCGGGGGATACCCTCGCTGGGGGAGAAGTGCATTCTCAACCCCGGAGCCGCGTTGACCTCCACGATCACCCCGTCAACTTCCCGCAGGGGCTTGGAGATGTCGGTGGTGACGATATCAATGCCGGCGATATCCAGGCCAATGATTTTGACAACCCGCTCCGCCAGCCAGAGATTGCGGGGATGAATCTCATCGGTGCGATCAATGGCGCTGCCGCCGGTACTGAGATTAGCGGTGGCTCGCAGATAGCAGATCTCCCCGTCAGCCAGGACCGTATCGAGGGAGTAGCCCATGTGATCCAGCAGTTGCCAGGTGGTGCGATCGATTTCAATGCGGGTGAGAATATTTTGATGGCCTTCTCCCCGCCGCGGATCGCGGTTGGTTTCTTTGACCAGCTCTTCAATGGTGGAGCGGCCATCACCCACCACATGGGCCGGCACCCGCTCGGCAACGGCGACGACCTTGCCATTGATCACCAAAACCCGATGGTCCCGGCCTCGGTAGAACCGCTCGACGATCACTCCCCGGGAAACTTGGCGAGCGGCCTCATAGGCGTCTTCAGCGTGATCCCAGCTGTTGATGTCGATGGTGATGCCCCGCCCGTGGTTGCCGTCGAGGGGCTTGATGACGATCGGAAAACCGCCGACGCCATCAATGGCATCCCGAAGCTCATCCTGGTAGTAGACCACGGTGCCCCGGGGC
This sequence comes from filamentous cyanobacterium CCP5, assembly GCA_003017785.1. GTDB lineage: Bacteria > Cyanobacteriota > Cyanobacteriia > Phormidesmidales > Phormidesmidaceae > CCP5. The sequence goes on from PYEQ01000012.1 coordinate 1,499, forward strand.
ACAGGTAGGCCAGCATCCCGCAGAATCTGCTTGGTGCCCTCTTTATCACAGGCTAATTCAACCCCCAATATCCCCGTCTGACTCGTGAGCGTAGCCTGAATCCGCTTCTGATTAACCCCGTACCCCAGCTGAATCATGGCCCGGGTAGGCAGCTGCAGCCAGGGCATATCCCGGGTTTCTGCTTCCTGAATGATGGCGTCCGTACTGGGCCCTAGGGAGGCCTCAGCCCACAGATCCCGCAGATCCTTTAGATCCTGCTCCAGTTCTTCGGCCGGATACCTGCCGGTTTCAATGATGCTATTGCACAGCCGCACGGCTGCCCGAGCGGCATAGCGTCCGGCCTGTTCTGCCTGGTATTCAAACACCACCTGATACACGCTGTGCTCAGCCGTGCTTCGAGTCCGGCCAAATCCGACGGGCATCCCGGCCAGGGTTTGTAACTCTAGGGCAATATGCTCAACGATGTGGCCCATGTAGGTCCCCTGACGGACTCGATGCAAAAAGCCGCCCCGATGGCCAGGGGAACAGTGATGCTCGATCAGGCTTGGCAGAGTATCCGCCAGGGCCTCGTAGAAGCCAGGAATCTCGCTGGAAGGGCGATCGGCTAGATCTTCGAGGTCAAGGCGAATCAGCACCAGCTTGGCGTAGCGGATGCTCCAGTAGTTGGGACCTCGCAGGGTCTGGGTTTTGAGGATTCTCATGGGCGGTTTAGGAACCAGGTTTGGGAAGGCTTTGACAACGGATGGAAGACCGGCAGAAGGGAATTGAGCGGCCCAGGAGGCATTAAGGATAGTTTATGGGCCCCAGCCGATAGATGGAACCCAATAGGACAAACCTAAGGGCTGAAAATGCCTCTCAACCAGATCGCGGCACGGAGTATGTGTGCTTTCGCAGACATTTGTCTGCACTGTATCGAGGACTGTAACCATAACCAGTGTTGAAAATTACCAGTCCTCGACGAAACTGGCCGGAAGTCTTGAGAAGGGGCTGACTGAATAACACCATTGCGTTGAGGAGAACCTTAGATAAGAGGCCCGTAGATAATCAGTGACTGGGGAGAGTAAGGGAGCATGAATCGCCCATCAGGAACAGGATGATGCCACCTGCCCGTGGTGTATATCGAAGCAGTCTCCATGGGTGAGTAGGTGCACCTGAAGTCCATGCAGACTAATCGGGTCAGTCGCGCCGATATCCGGTTCGTTGGTATGAATGACCCTGCGTGGATCGATGACCGTGATGGTGCCTTTGCCAATCACCTTGAAAGCACCGTCGGATTCGAACATCGCACAGGTGTCCTCGTCGATGCCCAGCCCAATCCGGTCGGGCTGCATGGAGATGGCGCTCATCAGTCGGGCCATCCGGTTACGGTTGTGAAAGTGCTGATCCACAATAATTTCTGGCAGGATTCCAAGTCCGGTGGCCATGTCCACCAGGGAGCGGTTTGGAGATTCGCCGCTGCCCCCACCGGCGATCATATGATGACCCATGACGGCTGCCCCGGCACTGGTTCCGGCTAGGGCGATCGCCCCGAGCTGAGCCCGCTGACGCAGCATATCGATCAGGGGAGTATCGGCCAGGAGTCCACAGAGACGCACCTGGTCGCCGCCAGTCATAAACACGCCGCTACAGTCTTCCAAAATCGTTTTCCAGGCAGGATCTTCACTCTGGGAGCGATCGCGAATGTCCATGACGTGAATAGCCTGGGCCCCCATCTCCTCAAAAATATGCTGGTAGCGCTGGGATATGGCTAGCGGATCCCTGGAGGCGCAGGGAATGATGCTGATCACAGCACCTCTTCCACCTGCCCGTTGGAAAAAGGTGTGTAGAATTTCTCGTCCGTGAACTTTGTCTTCTGCTCCACCGATAACGAGAATAGCGTTTGTATCTACAGGGACCATGTCTTGCTGTTCAGGGATAGGGGCTTCCAATTGCTGCATGATAAAACTAAGCGCCACGGTATAGAACCTGCTGGCTAAGGGTTAACCCATGTCTTAAACAGATTAATACCCGGAGGCGTAACCATTCAGTCGGATCACCCCCAACTCCAACAGGCAAAGCAGAACCAGAGTCAGACTAGCTAACCCGCCCTGCCGAGCCGAAGCCTCAGCGCCAACTAGCCCCATAGTTAAGATTGGGTCTAGCCCGAAACGCAATTTGACGGCTTCAACCAGGTTAAGGAACCAGTTCATTATTATTTCAGACTGGCCCCCTTTCTGTCTGTTGCTATCCAAAACCTCTGATCACCTTTTTGCCATGGCTGCTCTCCGCTTCGATGTCGTCACCCTATTCCCGGATTTTTTTGCCTCGCCGCTGAGCACGGGGCTATTAGGGCGGGCTTTAACTAACGAGATTGCGGCCGTCCATTTGACCAATCCTCGAGATTTTGCCACGGACAAACATCATCGGGTGGATGACGAGCCCTACGGCGGCGGAGTCGGCATGCTGATGAAGCCAGAACCAATTTTTGCTGCCGTCGAGTCTTTGCCCCGGTCTCCCCGCCGACTGGTGGTTTTGATGTCGCCCCAGGGACAGCCCATGACCCAGCCCATTTTTCAAACATTAGCAACCAGCTGGGACCAGATCGTCATCATTTGCGGCCACTACGAAGGAGTCGACGAACGGGTCAGATATTTGGTGGATCAGGAACTATCCCTGGGAGACTTTGTCTTGACCTGTGGAGAAATCCCAGCCTTGGCTCTGATCAATGGCGTCGTCCGACTGCGTCCTGGCACGGTAGGTAAGCCGGACTCCCTCAAATATGAAAGCTTTGAAATCGACCTGCTGGACTATCCCCAGTACACCCGGCCCGCAGAGTTTCGGGGCTGGAGCGTGCCTGACGTGCTCCGGTCTGGCAATCACGCGGCGATCGCCGCGTGGCGACGACAGCAGCAGCTCGAGCGTACCCGCCAGCGGCGTCCCGATCTCTACGATCGCTGGCAGCAGCAAGGCTCCTAAACCAGACGTACCAGAAATTTACGCAGGATCTTCCCCAGCTACGGGTGGGCATCGGCCTAGAATGATTGCATTCATAAAGAGAGGCTACTTCCAAGGGGACAGAACCATCACGATATAATCCTCTAGGCCAAATACAGCACTCTGGCCGTTCCCTTAGAACTCCTTTCGCCCCCCTATGAATATTCGCATTGGCAACGGCTATGACATCCATCAGCTAGTTCCTGGTCGGCCCCTGATTCTTGGTGGAGTTACCATTCCCCATGACCGGGGATTGTTGGGCCACAGCGATGCCGATGTCCTGACCCATGCGATTATGGATGCCATGCTAGGAGCCTTAAGCCTAGGCGACATCGGGCTATACTTTCCTCCCACCGATCCCCAATGGGCTGGGGCAGATAGTCTGAAGCTGCTCGAACAGGTGAATCAGCTCATCCTTACCGAGGGATGGCAGATTGGCAATTTAGATACGGTCGTGGTAGCGGAGCGCCCCAAATTGAAGCCCCATATTGAGGCCATGCGCTTAGCCCTATCTACCGTCTTGAAGATTGAATCCAATCAAATCGGCGTCAAAGCCACCACTAACGAAAAGCTTGGCCCCACCGGCCGAGAAGAGGGCATCGCCGCCTACGCAGTGGCACTGCTGATATGTCATCCCTAAAAAAACTAGAACTCTCGGGAACATAGTTTGAAGCCGCAGAGTCCTATCCGAGGGACGTAAGATTTTAGACAATCTTCAAAATTTGTTTAACAAGTTACCTATTCTCGGCCGAATTTTAATAAAATGATGAAGACCGTTAAGCCCATGGGACTTACACCCGTGTCTACGGTGCGGCCGAAGGCAATTTCCTACCATCGGATTTCGATAACCGATCCCGTTTGTTTTGAAAGCCTGGTAGCTTTACGAACAATGGGTGATCAGTGACGTTACTTGTTCGAGCTAATCCCCCACAGGTGCTGTGTTGAACACTCTATTAATTTCGGGTTCTGTCGTTAGCGGCATGTATTACCCGACACTCATGAGACTCGGCATTGGCGACATTTCATTAGACGCCGTTCCGCCTGAGCGGGTTGGACTCCATGGTGAATATGACCACAATGGCCTAGCTAAGCGGGTGCGGCTTAAATGTGTGGGCACCTTTGGCAGTGAGGCCATGGATCGCCTAAGCATTCGTCAGCGCGGTTCCGTTGTCGTCCTGTATGGTTGTGTTCCCAGTCGGGACCTACTTGATCGAGTTGTGCGTCTGGCAATGCAGGTAGAAGGAGCCACTAGCCTTGAACTACGAGGGGTTGAGGTGTGTACCGGGGCAAATTAACGCCAGCTGGGTCGTGACCAGGAGCTTCGTATCCCCTTTATTAGCAGGGCGTACCCTAGCAGAAATAGAGCAAGCCACGGAAATCAACATTACTGTTGTGAACTTTAGACTTATCCTCATCTAGATTTGAGGTGGTTTTACCCCATCGCCAGATATGGCGAGCCGCAGGGCAGATAGGCATACAATCACTAAAAACAAGGCAAGCCCCATCGTGCAGGCGTAGTTAATATTAAGTTCTTGAAAGGCCTGCTCATAAATGTAATACACCAGGGTTTTAGAACTGTTTAGGGGACCTCCCTGGGTCATAATAAACACTTCTTCAAACACCTTCGTCGCGGAAATGGCAGAAATTACTCCCACCAAAAACAAGTAAGGACGCATCAGCGGTAGGGTAATATCCCAATGACGCTGCCAGCCATCAGAACCATCGATAGCGGCTGCTTCATACAGATCGGCTGGAATTGACTGAAGTCCTGCCAGGTAAATCACCATGTAGTAGCCAAGCCCTTTCCAGATGGTCACCATCATCACGCTCAACAAGGCTAGCTGAGGGCTGGTTAGCCAGGGAATACCGGTTTTGAGTAAACCGAGGCCAGTCAAGGTTTGGTTAAAAAGACCATTCTCGGCATAAAGCCAGCGCCAGGCAATGCCAGCGACGACCATGGACACCACCACGGGGGTGTAATAGGCCACTCTAAACCAGCTGATGCCCTTTAAAGCTCGATTCACCAAGATTGCCAGCAGTAGGGGAGCCACGGTTAAGACCGGCACAACACCCACCAGATAGATCAGGGTGTTCCCAACCGTTTTCCAAAAGACCGCATCTTGTAATAGCCGCTGAATGTTTTCCCAACCGACCCACTCCGGATTCTGGGTTACATCAAAGCCATAGCTGGTGAAGCTTAGATAAAAGGCTCTCAGAGCCGGCCAAAATACGGTCAGGCCTAAAGCAATCGTGGCCGGTAGTAAAAATAGATAGGGAGTGAGCGATCTCCGACTGGCTAATGAGCTAGATTGCACACGGGTAGCCAGAGGAATCTTCATCAAAACCGCTCCACAGTCGATAGAGAGGAATGAATCGCTGCCTTTGCCCCTTCTCCGCAGGTTCGAGGAGTCGGCAGCAGCTTGGTTGGATTGGCCAGTCCCAAGGGATCAAACGCCAGACGAATCCATCCCATGGTGTCTAAATCATCAGCCGTAAACATGTCTGCCATGTAGCAACGTTTGTCTGCCCCAATGCCATGTTCCCCAGAAATGCTTCCTCCCACCTGGATGCACAGCTTTAAGATATCCCCCCCAAGGGCTTCCACTTCCTCTAGCTGGCCAGAAATGGCGTTGTTGTAGAGAATCAGCGGATGCAAATTTCCATCACCAGCATGAAAGACGTTAGCAACCCGGTAGCCATGCTGCTCACCTAGGGCTTCAATGGCCTGCAGCACCTGAGGAAGCCGGGTTCGAGGAATCACCCCATCCTGAACGTAGTAGTCTGGGCTGAGCTTGCCCATGGCAGCAAACGCGGCTTTACGCCCCTTCCACAGTCGCAGGCGTTCCTCTGGGGTTACAGCGGTGGTAACGCTGCGGGCTCCATTTTTTTGGCATAGAGACCGGATGCGATCGCCAGTGGCAGCCACTTCACCAGCCAGCCCATCAATCTCAATCAGTAAAATGGCTGCTGCGTCTCGGGGATAGCACTCAGTTGCAACCACATCTTCCACAGCATTGATACTAAAGTTATCCATCATCTCCATACCAGCCGGCACTACGCCGGCTCCAATGATGGCAGATACGGCCGCTCCGGCCGCTTCAACGCTGGTAAAGTCCGCCAGCAGAACCTGAATGGATTCTGGTGTCTTCAAAATCCGCAAGGTGATTTCCGTAACGATGCCCAGCGTCCCCTCAGAACCAACAAACAGACCAGTCAGGTCATATTCTGGCATTTCAGACAAATCTCCCCCAAACTGGGCAATTTCGCCGTTGGGTAACACTACCGTCAGCCCCAGCACATGGTTGGTAGTAACCCCATACTTCAAGCAGTGGACACCACCGGAATTTTCTGCAATATTTCCGCCCACTGAACAGACTGACTGGCTGGAGGGATCTGGTGCGTAATAAAATCCGGCTCCGCTGACTGCCTCCGTAACCCAGTTGTTAACGACCCCAGGCTGAACAGTCACTTTCTGATTGTCAAGATCTACTTGCAAAATCTGGCGCATGGTAGCGGTTACGATCAGCACAGAGTCTTCCAATGGCAACGCTCCTCCTGACAGCCCAGTCCCAGCCCCGCGCGCTACAAACGGAATCTGGTAGCGATCGCAAATCTGCACAGCGGCTGCTACCTGCTCCGTAGTCCGCGGCAGCACAACTACAGCTGGTCGCTGCCGATAGCTCGTAAGACCATCACACTCGTAGACTAGAAGCTCCTCTTTGCGCCGGACAACCTGGCTTTTACCCAGAACTTTTTCAAAATCCTGAACAATGGGAGCCCAATTTCGACCAGCAACCTGAACCATAGCTTTCACAAATCAGCAGAAACTGCTGCTATCCTACCGCGCAGAGACTGGCCTCAAAATCTTATGATTCACTTGAAACTTTAATGGCCATGTTTTCTCCGTTCAGCATGCGCTGAGCAGCATCAAGCAGCATCTCTTCCAGGTAAGGTTTAGTAAAATATCCCTTAGCGCCCAAATCAATGGCCATTTGCCGATGGCGATCGGCGCCTCTCGACGTAAGCATGGCAATAGGAATCTGGCTTAAAGAATTGTCTTTCTGCATCCTAGACAAAAGTTCTAGGCCATCCATGCGGGGCATTTCAATATCGCAGAAGACCAGATCACAGGGTAGTCCCGACCTCAGCTTTTCCCAAGCCTCTTGACCATCTCGAGCTTGCTCAACCCGATAGCCGACTTTGTTGAAGCTCATAGAGAGCAATTCCCGCACCGTAATGGAGTCGTCCACGATCAACACGGTTGCCTCGTCCCTGGTGGTTGCCTCTTCGGGTTCCGGTGAGCTAGCTTCTGGCTGCACCCAGAGAGAACCAGTCGGCTCCCGTCGCATCCGTCCCAGTGACAGATCAATTAGCTCTAAAACATCGGCAATAGGCATGACCCGTCCGTCGCCAAGTACGGTAGCACCGGCAATGCCCAAGGGTTTCGGCACTGGCCCCTCAAGCTGCTTGATCACAATCTCCTGTTCGCCTATCACCTGATCTACCTGTAAGGCGACACAGGTGTTAGCGCTACGCAGCACAACAATTGAGATGGTATCGTCCTCTTGAGAACCGCCATAAACCCTGCCTCGAGCCAGGGTACGGTTAAACTGCAATAGATCCGAGAGGGGCCTAAACGGCAACATCGTATCGCGCCAGAGAACACAGGGCTGACCCTGATCGTTTTCTTGAATGCGCTCCTGGGGCGCATCAAACATATCCTCAACTCCGTCCATGGGAAAAGCAATCCGAGCCTGGTTATTAACACAGCTCAGAGCTTTAGAAATGCTCAGGGTCAAGGGCAGGCGGATAGTAAAACTTGTTCCCCGACCGAGCTCTGAATCCACTGTGACAGCACCGCGAATCTCGGCCAGGGTAGTACGCACTACATCCATACCCACGCCGCGGCCCGCGAAATCATCGGCCTGATCGCGGGTACTAAATCCCGGCAAAAACAGCAGCTCATAGATTTCAATCTCTGACATCTCACGAGCCTCGGTTTGAGTGATAATGCCACGGGCCAGAGCTTTCTCACGAACTAGATCAGAATTGATCCCCCCACCGTCATCTGCAATGTAGATAACCGTCTGATTTCCCTGATAGAAAGCCCGGACGGTGATTGTACCTTCACGAGACTTACCCGCTGCGCTGCGCTCTTCCGGTGTCTCAATGCCGTGGGTAATGGCATTGTTAACCAGATGGGTCATGGGATCATAGAGCCGCTCTAAAATCATCTTGTCGATGAGCGTGTCGCGACCTTCAACGACAAGCTTGGCTTCCTTACCGCATTTGAGAGAGATATCCCGAACTGCCCTAGGCAAACGATCAGCGGTCTGGGCAAAAGGCACCATCCGAGCTTTATTGAGCCCCTCCTGGAGTTGAGTGGTTACCTGTCGGAATTGACGGGTGACTTGATCCGTTGACTCCACAGTGAAGCCAATATCTGATGCCGACTCCCGGACGCGCACAATCAGCTCAATCATCTCCTGGGTCAGAGTGTGAAAGCCAGTGAAGCGATCCATTTCCAAGGCATCGAAGCTAGCCCCTGTAGCATGGCTGCTGCCATTGTCTCGGGTAATCCTAGAATTTTGAAAAGCTTGGCGGCTAGAAATCAAGGAACTCTCTAGCAGGGAACGCTCATAGAGGTCGCGCATGCGCTGGCCGACATCATTCAGCTGTTGCACCTGAAACAGCAAGTTTTCTAAAAACTGTCGGAGTCGCTCTTGATCGCCTTCTAAAGAGTTGCGATTAACCACCAGTTCCCCGACAAGGTTGCTGAGATTATCTAGATGATGCACTGATACGCGCATCGTCTGGTCAATCATCATGTTTGAGCGGCGGGGTATCCGCCGAGGGACTGAGCTTTGCCCCCGTCTCAGACCCGAGATAGGAGCAGAACCGCCCAGCTGGTCTGCTTCTTCGAGCAATTTTTCTAAATCTTCAAACTCATCATCCGTAGCCCCAGTCAGAGGCTCGGAGAATTCTGCTCTTAGAGGCTCCTCAACAGCCGCAGAACCACTCTCGACTGGCTCATTTATTTCCTCGAAGCTATCCTGCTCCAAGAGGCTATCAATACTATCAAAATTGACATCGTCATTTGCAGCATCTTCGCTGACGTGGCCGGTAAAGCCTGACTCGGGAACAACAGCCCCCTCAACCTGGGTATCTTCAATTAAATCATCAAGTTCCTCCCAATCAACTGCCTCAGAAACCATTTCCTGATTAGAGGTTTCAAAAGGTTCTGCTGCGACGAGCTGATCTTCTGAACTCGAAATACTGAGATCGTCTAGCTCACTCAAACCCGTGCTATCTGATGAGTCTGCATCTAGTAGACCATCAAGATCGTCAAAGTTAGCGGTGTCCTCTTCAAAGGCTGTTTCTAAATCTAGACCGAAATCCGTTTCACCCAGTGTTTGCTCGTCAGATACATCCTCCAGCGGCCTATCAAAATCATCAATGATATTGGCTTCTTCAGCTAACTCAGCCCGAGCGGAGTCAGCAGAGATGGCTTCAGACGTTTGCTCAAATTCGCTATTTCTAGCCAGATCGCCTAAATCATCAGAAGCATCCGCAGTGTCTGTTGCCTCATCACTGGGAGCAATTACAGACTCTGTTTCTGTTGCTCCATGCTCATTAATGGAAGCAACAGGAGTAGAGAAAAAGTCTTCAGTCTCGGCATTGTCTGCTTCGCCAATAATAGAAGAATCCTTATCTTCCTTATTCTCGGACTCAACAGCAAAGAAATCATCGACATCATCGGAAGTGACGCGAGCAGCCTGAACATCAGCTGAAGAAGTCGTATCGCTCCAGAGATCCTCCGTTAAGTCTGCAGATTCAGAGGTGATCGGTTCAAGCTCAGCCTCCGTCAGACTAAAACCATCCTCCGCATTCTCTCCATCAGCTTCAGAGGAGTTAATTGAGGAGGTTAATGGGGAAAAAGCCTCGCCGTTTACAGAATAATCTGCTTCGATTTCGGAATCAGAATTAGCCTCAGCTGATTCTGATTGGGGCTGTTCTAAATCAAATGCAAAATCACCATAATCAATAGAGGAGTCTGCAGGGACCTCTGGATCATCTGCTTCGATCGTCCAGCTATCAGTTTCGATCTCGTTACTACTCCAATCTAAAGACTCGAACGAGTCTACATCCAAATTGGCTGAGGGCGCCTGAGCCTGATCAGAATTAACAGCCAAGTTCTCTGTCTGGAAAAGCTGATTAAAGTCTGCAGTTCCCTCGTCGTATGTAGTCAGACCATCGAAATCGCTCGTGAGATCCGGATCAGTATCTGAAATATCGTCTTCATCCCAAGCCAAGTCGAAGTCAGACAAATCGCCAGGGGCCGCTTCTATCCCAACAGCCTCCACCTCTGCAGTCGGACTTTCGACCGCATCATCATCGAAGGCAAAATCAAGTTCGTTAGAATCTTGACTTAAATCTTCCTGATTGGCTACTATCGAATCTTCTGCATCGAGTTCTAATGAGGAGGATGAGTCATTAAGATCGAAATCCAGGTCAATGGTATTAGATTGAGATTCCGAGTCAGGATCGTTCATACCTAGTTCAGGAGGCTCGCTTCCGCCCCTGCCAAAGTCAACATCAAGTTCCAAATCGATGGTTGCCTCTAGGCTAGCCTCACCAAGCTCATCAGAAAAATCCAACTCATTATCGTTATCTTCTAACAAAGACGCGCCGAAAAGACTAGCTAAGTCTTCATCACCTCCGATATTAGAGTTGCTATTATCTTGGTCCATTAACAAATCAGCGAAGTCATCAGAAATATCTGCATCCAAGCTGTTTTGGTTCTGGTTTTGAGCGCTTTGCTCATCAGCTTCTTCTTCCCAAACCTGATCGAAATCGGCAACGTCACCTTCGAATAGACTTGCCAAGCTATTCAGTTCAGCAGGACCCACAAGTGGTCCCGAAACCGAGTCATCCGAACTGGGAATAGGCTGGACATCAACAGAAGAATCAAGCTGATTGAACATATCAGCAAAATTTTCATTGTCGATTTCTTCGGAGATTGGCTCTGACACTTGGTTAAGCCACTCAGACCCCATTAGGCCATCACCTTCCGCAGAAGCCATTTCCTCCTCTGCGGCTTCAAACAGATCACCTAAGTCTAATTCGCCTTCATTACTGCTTAATGCCTGATTGAGCAGATCATCCAGCGCTCCATCTTCTGCCTCCATCAAAATAGATGGCTCTGCAGGCAGGAGCTCCTGCAAGGATTCGGAGACAAAAATTTCGTGATTCAGACCCCGTAAAACCAGGTTTTGAGCTGTTTTCAGATCTCTAATAACAATTGGGGCGATTATGCGATAGGTTTGCTCAGTGTTGGCGACCGCTTGAGCTGAAACGCTAGCCAGGTAGCACCAGTTTGATAGTTCAAATTGCTCTCCCATCCTGTGCAGCTGCTGGCAGATAGACTCTAGCTGCTTACGACTGTCAGCCGTATCTGTCTGTTTGAACAGGCCCAACATGTCCCGTAAGAGAGCTGGTACATCGCTTTTGAAGACTAGCTGTAAAGCACTAGATTCAGAATGAGCGGATGACATTGCGGCAGTAGCGGTCGTTGCCGTTATTTCCCTAGCTATCGTCGCCTGGGTTGTTAGGGTTAAAGGAGCCGCCCGCACAAGCTGGTCAAGATGCTCTTCTACCTGATGAAACAGGGGCTCAATAGTCTCCATAATCTCACTGGCCTTGTCTTCAGTGAGACCAAAGGGTCCCTGCAGCTGCTCCAGCTGTTCGTTCAAACCATCAAACACCTGTAGCAACGATGATTCAAGCTGGCGATCAGCACGAATCGGATGCTCCTTCAAAATTTTGAAGTAGTCTTCCATACGGTGCGAAGTCTTTTGAATGCTCTCTAGGCCGAGCATTGCGGCGCCGCCTTTAACAGAATGGGCTGCCCGAAATACTTCGTTAATAGCCTCGGCATCATCTACCGTAGTTTGGAGATTTAGAAGACCTTGCTCAATGGTATTGAGGTGGTCTTTGGCTTCCTCAATGAAGTATCCTAAAATCCGTTTTTGATCTTCAGGCAGCATAGCAATTTCCCCTTGTGACGCTCTCTCCCGCCCCTCATCAGAACTATGTTTACGCCTTAATTAGGCAAAGGGGTACGATGAAAAGCAATGAATCAGTGTAAATACAGGTAAGTCAACAAACTCCCGTCTACTGGATCAAGCATAAAACTCAAGTTTTGAGTTAATTTCCCCAGTTTTCTGTATAGATGCCTCCCGGTTCTGTAGCATTAGCGATGTATATCCCTTTTATTCCTGATTAACATCCACCTTAAATCTGTCGACCGAAGTCAGAAGGTCCCGGGCAACTCCAACAAGGCTTTGCAGAGATCCTGACACTCGCTGAGCCTCCTGAGATGTCTCTTGAGCGGTTAATTCTACAGATTGCATTACCTGAGCCACAGCCCGTGACGTTTCTGTCTGCTCTACCGTATCAGCTGTAATAGAACGCACCAGGACGTCGATACGATTTGATACCTGGATAATATCTTCCAAGGAACGCTTTGCCTGTTCTGCCAGTCTAGTGCCCTCAATCACCTGCTGGGTCCCCTCCTCCATTGCTGTCATCACACTGCCGGTCTCACTCTGAATTTGCAGCACAATCTGCTCAATTTCTTTAGATGCTTTGGCTGCCCGGTCCGCTAGTTGTCGAACCTCGTCGGCCACAATTGCAAATCCTCTACCAGCCTCACCGGCACGAGCTGCTTCAATGCTAGCGTTCAGAGCCAACAGGTTGGTTCTGGAGGCGATTTGAGAAATCAGGGCCACGATCTTGGAAATCTCTTGAGAAGATTCTGCCAGCCGCTTCACCTTGCGGGTTGTCTCAGCCACTGTCTCACGGATTTCCAGGATGCCGGCTACGGTCCGTTCCACGGACTCACCTCCCTTCAGGGCTGTGGAGGATGCTGTGCGCGCTACCTCTTCAGCTTCTCGAGCGCTTTCAGCCACTCGCTGAATTGAATCCGTCATCACCTGGACAGAATTCAGGGTGACAGCAAGCTCTTCTGCCTGCCGCAAAGCATCTGCTGAAAGACTGCGGGCAAAAGTTTCGTTTTCGGCAGATCCTTTTGTCACTTGACGGGCTGCCACACTCACCTGCTGTACAATTTCCCGCAGATTTTGAATGGTTAGGTTAAATGAGTCAGCGACAGCACCTAGCACATCGGCTGTAACCTCCGCTTGAACTGTCAAGTCACCTCTAGCTGCTCCTTCTACATCGTCAAGTAAACGAATAACCTGACGCTGCAAATCCTCTTTAGCCTGCTCTTGTTCTTGAGCTTTTCGCTGGGCTTCGCTAGTAGTCGTTAGAATCACCCGCGACATTTTGTTAAAGCTGGTTGATAGCTGGCCAAACTCATCCTCGGCAAAAACCTGGGCTCTAGCCGAGAGATTACCTCGAGTGACGGCATCAAATTGATTTTGCAGGTCATCCACCGACTGCTTAATGCGTCGATGAGTTACATAGCCACTCCCCAAAGCCGCCCCAAACCCTGTGACGCCTGCCGCCACAGCCATAGTGGCATGAAGTGCTTTGGGCACTGCCCTGCTTGGCTCCAAAGTAGTAGCGACATAGCTAACAACCCCTACGGTTACAAAAGAAGCTATTCCAGCTGCCGCGGCCACTAAAACTTCCTTGAAAGGTAAAGACGCATTTTCAGCAAAGGCTAGCCAGCCTTGCTCAACCGATACGGCTTCAACTTCTTCCTCTTCTCCCTGGGCAAATACAGGCAAAACGTCATTTGAGCCGGTAATGCTAAAAATTTCATCTTCTACCAAAGCGGACTGATCCCCCATACCGCTCAGGTTGAATGCAGAGTCACTGACGCTATCATCATCAGTTGAACCAATGCCGGAAGTTCCCACCGTGGGACTTGTAAAACCAGCAGAACTATCAGAGAGTTCAAAATCTGGCAGGCTGCCTAAATCATCAAACTCATTGAATTCATCGAGGAAGTCCACGTTGCTCTCCGGCGGCACATCGGATTCCTCGAAGCCGCTAGTCTCCTGACCATCGGCGTAGGCATCTTCATCATGTATTGTCCCTGTCTCTGATGCCATGAAATCAGGCTGTTCGGAATCTGAATCTAAATCTGCCGTAAAAACGGTCATGTCTTCTTCGAAGCCTGGCTCTTGGCTCCATTCCCCATCGCCTTCGTAGGAGCTATCTTCGTCAAAAAAGGCTCCCGGTGACTGGTTTGGTTGGACATCTGGTCGAGAGCTCAAACCATCGGTAGTAGAATCCATGAATAAGGTGTTTTCTTCCGATTGACTACTGGAAGAGTCATCGGAAGTAGATGGCAAATCATCCTCAGCTAAATCTGAACTGGCTGAAGATGAAAATGAATCCGAGTCTAATGAAGCCGATCCGCCAAAATCACTAGTTTCTAAATCCTCGGCCCAAGAAAATTCTTCAGAGAGCTGAGCTCCTGAAACGCCGCCCTCTAAGGCGCTATCACTATGAGGATCAGATTCATCAGTTGCTGAGACCTGAAACGGGTCATAACTATTCTCGTCAAAAAATGCTTCAGTCTCAGACGGCTCATCCATGTCAGCCATGGGTACCGCAAATGGATCACGGCTGGATGGGTCAAAACCAGAATCTTCATCGGGGGATCTAAAGCTCTCGCTTGGGATTTGATCTAAAGCGCTGATGTCATCTAGCCCGCTTGCCTCAGTGGGATCAGAAAAATCTTCCAAAGCTAAGTCTTCAAAGCCTAGACCGTCGTCCATGAGCTGATCAGAAGCATCTTCTCCCTGGTTAATGGCAGATTCCGCGTCATAGTCGAAGAAGGTTTCTTCTTCCTGATTATCTTCAACGGCGGGTTCTGGAGCTTCTGGAGCTGCTTCAGCAAACTGATTGGCATAGGCTAGGCCATTCTGTGCGTAATCTATGAAGTCAGGATCTTGGGTAACATTGAGAACCAACTGATACTGCTGACGGGCCACCGCATACTGATTAAGCCCGTAGCAGTAGATGTGGCCGCGAAGGAGAAGCACATGAGGATCTTCCCCATATTCAGATGCAAGCTGATCAATGGCGGCGGCGGCTTCTTCGTAGCTGCCCTGCATGTAGGCTTTTTCAGCTTTCTGATAGGCTTGGGAGTAATCGATGCTTGAAGCCATGGGTCTTCTCCTGCCAGTGCAAGTGTCCTTACGTTGGTTATGCTCGTTACTTAGGCTGCCCAGCGTGCTGAGCGCAATACAGCAACGTGATCAAGAAGTCTAAGGGTGTGCCCTTTTTCGGGTTCTAGAGACCACTCACCTCTTAGAAAAGGAGCCATAGTGTCCGGAGCATTCTTAGTCATTTGAATATTATCTAGGCTCAACCAATCTGTACCAACTATCCGGTTGACGGCTAAGCCTAGCATAGTTCCTTGGTCTTCGACAGCGATTACCGAGATTTCTGGGCGGTCTGCATTAAGAGGCTTTGAATAACCCAAGAACTGCCCCAAGTCGGCAACCCAAATGACTCGACCTTGCTCGTTGAGGGTTCCAAGTAGCAGCTGAGACACATTGGGAATAGCTGTTATCCGATCGGGGCTTTGCTCAATAATGCGGCGAATCCCCGTGGCTGGTAGAGCAAATTCGTCTCCGGAAGTCACAAAAAAGCGGAGATAAAGTTCGCCTTCTGGGGTTTCAATTTCTTGCAGTTCAGGATCTTGATCCTGACCAGTCTGGGTCAAAAAATCGGGATTTCCTACCATAGTGAGTCCTTAACGATTATCCCCTAAGCAGCTGCTTGACCGTACCAACTAGCTCAGTGGGCTGAAACGGCTTAGCAATATAGGCATCGGCTCCTTGCTTCATGCCCCAGTAGCGATCGAACTCTTCGCCTTTTGACGAGCACATGACGACGGGCACGTTCTGAGTGGCTGGATCGGCCTTGATTTTACGGCAGAATTCATATCCGTTCATCCGAGGCATGACAATATCTAACACGATGATGTCTGGCAAGGATCCTTGAAGCTTCTCTAAGGCTTCGACTCCGTCCGTAGCTACGGTTACATCGAGCCCACTCCCCCGCAGCAAATCAATGATCATTTCCCGTTGTGGAGTGCTATCTTCCACAACTAAAACTTTGCTCATAATCTTAGCTTTCAGCCACCAAAGTGGCTAAGATGGGCCACAAAACAGTATTCATACCAATCTGGTCGGCAAGTTCATCACATCGCTGAGGCATATGTGCATCTAACGTACCCTTAAATGCTGAAATTACTGACGTCTAGGGTAGAAAGTACAGGGATTTATCTCTGGGATAGTTTTGACCGGAGAGATTAAGCCTGTTTACAGCCGCAAGAATGCTCCTAAGACTATGAATCCAGCAAGTCTAATTCAAGCTCATCCTCGATGGCCTTATCGAGAAGCTTGTCCGGGTGAGGACGATAGGGATCTCCAGGGCCTACATATTTTTCAACCAGCGTCAGCAGTTCACTAGGGCCAAAGGGCTTGGTCAGGTAGTCCGTAGCCCCAGCCATTCGGGCTCGAATGCGGTCTAGAAATCCATCTTTGCCAGTGAGCATCACTATTGGGGTCTGGCAAAAAGCCTTCGAGTTGCGCAGCATTGCACACAATTCGTAACCTTCGAGTTCTGGCATGGCGATGTCGCATAGGATCAGGTCGGGCTGAAGTTGAAATAGAAGCCCAAGTGCCCTGAGCGGGTTGGCAATGGAAGTCGCCTCATATCCCTGACCATCTAGAATTTGTTCGACCGCTTGTCTAACGGTTAGGCCGTCGTCGACACAAACTATTCGAGGTACTTGGTCTGACTGCAGCTGATCAAGGCGATAGGTGGCACTGTCGGATTCTAGGTTTTGGACTTGAGCCAGCTGAATTAGCCCCTTTTGCAGATAGGGATATAAACCTTTAGCCACCGAGAGCAAATCACGGTTGAGATGACGTGCCAAACGCCGGATGGAAGTTTGCCCATTTAACCAGGGGGCTAGACGCTGGTAGGTGGCTGCAGAGACACTCTTTTTGAACAACTCCTGGTTAGGAATGACAGGCCGCTGTTCGGGGGACTGAATATGCAGGTGTAGCTGTTTCCATTCTTGGATCTGTTTAGTGATGTTGGCTACAAGAGGGCCAATCTCGAGAGGAGCTAGCTGGGGACTGAGGGCAGAATTGAGTTTAAAGACAAAGGAGCCACTATGGAGGCTCAATAGCTCGAACAGGGTTTCTCGAACCATGTGACTGAGGATGGCCCGACCTTGGTCGGGCGTGAGCACATGCCGCTCCAGCAGAGCCCATAGATAGCCATACTCAGGAGAGTTAAATGGAGAAATTGCGGAAATGATTGATCTGTCGAGGGGGCCATCCAAACCATAGCGATGAAGATGATCCTGTAGCCGATTGAGCTGGCCGTCAGTCGATCCGGCGTAGACAATCTGACCGTTAGCAACAAAAACTAACCATGAGGGAGGGTACTGGTTGCGATCGCGCGCAACACTCAAACTAGGATCGTTCCAGCTGTAGGCTTCAAAATACAGCTCACCGGTGCGTTGACCGAGTTCTAATAGCTGCAAAATGCTGCGGATATCAATTTCGGAAAGGTGACCCTGCATGAAAGTTCAATAAAAGGGCAACGAGCATCGGAGATAACCTGTATGGCCTGCCGTCATCGGTAACCACTGAAAGTAAGGCAGATCTTGAGTGGCCAGTTTACACGTGATAGCTAAAGTGAGCGAGTTGAGTCTAGATAGGCCCCCCGATGTCATTGCCGGCAGTTTGAGCGTGAATCGGAATTGCTGGCTAACGGTGTTTTCTAGATCGACGAACTTCGCTGATCGACCTTCACAAAATTCTAAGCGCTGAAGCGAAGTTTGGCTGGTCAAGATTGCTGAGGCGTCACACTGGAAACGCGACACGGCCTAGGCTGCTAGGATACGCTACTTTATAAGCAGACCGGTCATAGCCATTTCAAGACATCTCAGTCACGAGCTGCCTTAATTTTTTGGGTGGTAGCCAGACTAGATAGCTGGGTGCAATAGAATTGCGTAGGATTGGACCGGTCAGCGAAGGCAAGAGCCGCTAGCATTGATCTACCTTTGCGGCGGAACTTCACTTCCAGAAAGCTCTACAGGCTGACCACGTTTTCATAGTGATTGAGGGCAACCAGTGTGCTGTACTTAGCAGAAGTCCAGAAAAAGACCGGATTTATCGGCACCGGTAAGGCGGAATTTAGCTTGTTGGCCTGTCAGCGCGGAGAGCAGAGCTGGAGCAGTATCCCTGGCGAAGAGGTTGTCCCTGCTCCGGATGATGCTTCTTACAACTCAGGGGCCTTAGTCATGGTGGAACTGTCGAACAACCGACAGGTGCAACGCCACTATGAGGCGGGGAGATCGCTGGTTAGCATTCTGCAAGGGTTCTCTAATCTGAATAAAAAGTTCAAAACCCAAGAAGAGGAGATTGAACAGTGGAAACAGTCTCTGACCTTTCAAAGTCAGGAGCTGAACCGACGTGAAATGGAGTTAGAGGCCCGTCAAGAACAGTTAGAGCAAGCCGAAGCCGACCTCGAACAGTTAGAGGCTCAGCAGCAGGAGCTTGTTCAATCCCGGCAGGATTTAGAAAAAGCTCAGCAAGACTTAGAACGCAAAAATCAAGAACTGGAGGGAGCCTGGGCCCACGTCAATGGCGAAACTCGGCGGCTGGAGGAACGCCGAGAAGAACTGGCGAATTCCGCCGGACTGGATGAAAATCAAGTTGCTAGCTTACAGGCTTCCATCG
>PYEQ01000013.1 GCA_003017785.1 filamentous cyanobacterium CCP5
CTCTTGGGATTTCGCTGGCTCATGGTTCTAGTCAAACTTCGATTCAAATTCCAGGTCTGCCAAGGGAAAATTTTCAAATTTTGCCTGGTTCGGATGAGCAGGGAATTACTCGTACTACAGAATTGCTCTTTAGTCAGGAATGGCTGAGCAGAACAACCGAGGAAGTTTTTGGCGTGCGATCGCAGTTTGGTTTAGGAACCGATTGGTTTAACGCCACTATCAATTCTGGAGATGCTCCCGATAGTCAGTTTTTCTTCTGGAGAGGGCAGGCACAGTGGATTCAACGGTTTGGTCAAGATAATTTATTGATTGCCCGATCAGCCATTCAACTAGCTGATCGCCCCTTGCTATCTAGACAGCGAATTGGCATCGGTGGACCGAATAATGTAAGAGGATATCCAGTTGATCAAACGTTAACTGACAATGGCTTTTGGCTATCCTTAGAAGCTCAGATCCCGATCGCGACTGTTCCAGAAATTGAAAGCAACTTTCGTATCGCTCCATTCCTTGACTATGGAAGGCCCTGGAATAACAGCCGTAATCAAGGACCAGCACTTTCCCATCTAGCCGCGGTTGGCGTCGGTACTATTTGGCAAATCGAAGATCGCATGACCGCCAGACTTGATTGGGGAATTCCGCTCACCAGGACTGCTACAAGTGGTAATTCTCTACAACAGTCTGGCGTGACGTTTGCTATCGTTTTCTCACCTTTTTAGGCAGCGGAGGTGTCTGGTTCAGTAAGAACTGTACTTTAAAGCCAGTTTCCAACTAATACATAAGTTGCCCAGTAATGGGGAGCGGTGTAGCCTTCGGCTAATAGTCTGACTTGAGCCTGCTGGAGAGCCTGAGCTTTAGTGGATCCTTGGGTAAGGGCCTGATAGAAATTGGTCATGAGCCGAGTATTTGCAGAATCGTCTGCCCTCCACAGGGTCGACAGGGTACTACGGGCTCCCGCCCTGACGGCTAATCCTGCTAGCCCCAACACCGCCCGGTTATCCCCTTGGGCGGTATTACAGGCACTCAGGATCATCAACTCTAAAGGAGCAGAGCGAATCTGACGGGCCTGCTGAACTAGCTGATTCAGATTGTTGGCTCGGATGGTATCTTGATAGGCAACTAGATAGGTCTCGGTCGGGTCGGAGCTGAAAATGCCGTGGGTTTTCCAGTGAATGGCCGAAAATTGGCCGGTACCGAGTTGTTTCTCAAGATTGCTCAGGGTGAATTCTTCGTTAAGCAGGGGAGCCGAGACGAGCAGCTGACTGGGAATGGCAGACAGTTCGGCGTCGACTTCCTCAATCTGAGGAAACTGTATCTGTTCAATGGTCTGAGGTAGCTCAATACCTCCGGCTAAAATCGATAATTTCTCAGCAGAGATAGCTGGGTTAAATAGCTCTAACCGGGGAGCAATGGCGATCGCATATCCCTTCTCAATAAAGTAACGTTCACCGTCGTAGAGGACCCCCAGGGGAATATTACGCAAAGCCCCGTCTGGGACAAATACGAGGGTTTGAATTTGGGGATTCTCCTCCAGGATCGTTTCAATCGGCGCGATTAGCCATTGATATACCTGGGAAGCATGGACCAGCACTTCAGGGGTTCGCCCCGGTTCGGTCAACTCTGACCTAAGAGCGGTCAATGTAGCCTCAATATCTTTTTGCGAAACGGGCACTTCCCTGTACTCTAAGGGTTTCCCAGGAACTTCTAGAATTACTGCAAGCCGACTGGGCAGAATAATCGGATAAATTTTAGCGGCGGCTTGATCGACAGTAGTTTCATCAATTCTGAACAGCTGGGACAGGTCGCAGCGTAAAAAGTTTTCTAGCTCTGTCCGCTGCAAACTATCGATACTGCTGATCGCTCGCCTCAGGTCGGATTCTTTTGGCTGAGAAAGCAGCAGCAGATCAACAAACTCTCGATAAATCGGTTCGGCGTTCTCTCTGAACGAGAACTGTGCTTCAGAATCAATTAGCAGCAGATTTTGTCGAATGCTTTCCAGGGAATTCACTGTTTGGGAGTAGGCAGCGATCGCCCCTTGTAAATCTCCCTGTCTTTTTAGCAGCTTGCCCAACTGTCTTTGCCAGAGAAAGGCACTTTCTGGCGCATTTTCATCTTCTGCAATGGCAATAGCCTGGTAAGTGAGTTCGAGGGCTTCAGAGTATTGATTATTTTGAGCATAAAGATTGCCTAGCTGGCCTATGGCGAACGATTCAGCTAGACGATCCTGTAGCTGGCGGCTGTGGTTGACGGCTGTGGCCACGAGCTGACTAATGGCGGCCATGGATGGGGCGTTAACAACCGCAAATGCTTCGGGAATAACTGTCTGGGAGGACTCGAGGCAGCCTGAGGCCAGCTGCCCTGAAGATGTTCTCAAACAGGTCAGACTGCGGGCTAAATTTAGGCGGGCATAGACAGAGGCACGGCTTGGAGTTAAATCAGATACAGCTTTGAGGACCCCAGGCCATAGGGTTTCGGCCTCGGACCAACGCTGAGTCAGTATCAACAGCCAGAGCTGATTTATCTGGGCCTGGGCTTGTAGCTGTGGAGAAACCGCCAACTGGGCAGCCTCACGATAGTGCTGTAGCGATTGCATCGCTAGGGCTTGCCCTTCCTGTTCTTTACCAATCGCCAGAGCCTGAATTCGCAGGTCTTGTGCGGTGTTGCCCAGCTCAAGCAGAATCTCGCTAGTGATAGCGGGATTTGGACTGATGGCAATCCCCTGGCGTAGAACCTCTTGGGAGGCTTCTGTCTCGCCAATTTTCCGTAAGGTTTGGCCCAGGGATTTGAATCCGACAGCTTGCAAATCAACCTCGGTCTCTTGCAATAGGGTGCGACCGACTGAGCTTAATAACTCGACGGCTTGCGTGCTTAATCCTAGAGACTGTAAAGCTTTGGCCTGATTGATTTGGGCGATCGCTACTCCAGGATAATAATTGGCCTCTGCGTAGCGCTGGGCAGCCTGGCGCCAGTAGGCCAGCGCTTCTTCTGAATGTCCTTGGTTCCAAAGTAACTCTCCTTTTGTGTTGAGTGCTTTGGCCAGAGTTTCGTCCAAACCAGCCAGGGGCTCAGCTAGCTCCTGGCGCGACAGGATATCCAAACACTGCTCAATCAGATCCGTTGCGATTTCCCATTGCCCGATCTGCTGATAGGAGAGAGAAAGGTTATTCAGACTTATGGCCTGACCGATGATCTCCCCTTGCAGAGTAAAGGCCTCGGCTGAACGCTCCCAGCGATCGATGGCCTCGACATAGCGCTGGGCTTTGTATAGGATCATGCCCGCCTGTAAATCCTGATGGGCTGCAGATAAAGCCTGGACGGCATGAGGGGGGACTATTTGAGCCCGCAGTAAAGGCTGTCCGCTGAGCGCAGTTGCTAGGAAGCCCAACAGAAATAAACGGCTTAGGCACAATCCCCTCCAGCGGGTTCTGGACATTACGGCTCCAAACTTTGATAGCCGTCGCCAACCCGCCTTGAACCCGTGAACAAGCAGTGTTTTCAAGCTGACCCTCAACATCATGCAGTCTGGCCTTTACTCTGAACTCTCCGTGGATAAGGCGGGTGGCTGATACTGGCAATCCCTTAGTTCAGCAGAAGTTAGCCTTTCGGCTAGCAGAATTAACGTCCCTTGCTCATCTAACCTCCACCCCCTTGCTTCCTGAATAGGTGGGGCCTGGGGAGAGTCCATCTCAGAGGTATCTTCAATCCTAACGGTCGCTTCTGGACGCCAATCTCGGGGAGGTTGCACATCCCCGAGCACATTGCTGGCTCCCAAGGATTCATAAGGGTGGGAAATCAGCCCCCCGCGACCGGCCTGGATGAATCGACTGGAAGAACTGATGCCACTGGCCTGACAGCCGCGTAGAAGGGGCGGTTCTGCTGGAGGACTCGGCACGTTCGATGCTTCAGTAGCAGGATCAGCGCTCACGGTATTGACTGAAATACTGCCGTCGAGGCCGAACTCAGAACTAGCGGTAATGTCACTAAGGGCAGTCGGTACGGAGCGGGGCTGAATCCCAATTAACCCCTGGGTAATGATGTCAACTCGACCGCCGCTGCCAAACACGGCGTTTGCACTAATATCGCTGTTTTCATTGTCGACAGCGACGATTAAACCATTTCTGGCATCGATAAAAATATTTCCCCCGGACGCATTCCTCTGGGCGTCGGTGGTTACCTGACTGCCTCTTCTCAGGGAGAGAAGATCGGTGGTGAGCTGAATGTTGCCGCGATCGCCACTCTCAGTTTCTGCGCTCAGACTCCCTTGGTTATCGAGGAGAATGACTGCAGCCGTAGCCCTGATATTCCCAGCCCCGCCGGAGGGGAAAGGCGAAGGTATTCCTCCAGGGCCCGTAGATGCACTTCTAACACTGACACTAGCCCCATCTCTGATTGCCAATCGACCTGCATTAACGATGAGGTCACCGCCCGCACCAGGGAAGCCTAGAGAGCTGGCAAAAAGTCCGCTAGGAGCACCCGAGACAGACTGACCAACTAACTCTACGGCATCAGTCGCCTCGACTTGCAGGCGGCCCGCATCCCCAAACCCAACGGTGCTGGTGGCGATCTGAGCCCCGTCAATAGCCTGCAAACGATTAGTTTTAACCGTGATATCTCCCCCATTCCCGACAGCAGCAAATCCTACGGGGGCAAAAATCCCGCTAGTCAGCTGGGGATCTCCGATCAAACGGATATCCGAAGCGGTAATCTGAACGTTGCTAGCATTGCCAGCACCAAAAGTACCACTAGAAAGCTGAGCCCCATTACGTATTTCCAGCGAATTCACGTCTAGATTGATACTCCCCCCAGCACCTGCAGAGTCAGGACCGACATTAGCTGCTAAGGCAGATGCAAAAACAGCATTGGGAGTGACTAAAAATCCAGACAGAACCACGCTGTCTGCGTCTACCCGCAGGTTGCCGGTCCGGCCAAAGCCTTCACTGGTAACAGAGACTTGAGCACCGTCTGCCACAAACAAAGAATCGGCCTCAATGATCACATCCCCGCCGTCCCCAAGGGCATTCGGAGCCACAATCGAAAACAGACCGCTCGGACCGAGTGGAGACCCTCCACGGATATCGACTTCTCCATCTATTACCTCGACCCTACCGGCATTAGCTGAGCCAAAGGTACTGGCACCCACTTGTCCTCCGCTGGAGATAGTCAGTCGGTCAACATCTAAAATAACTACTCCCCCTGGAGCCGTCGCTGTCGATGCGGCATCAGCGAAGATGCTGCTGACAAAGGGAGCCAAAGGAGAAACCCCGGCAATATTCAGCGAATCGGCCTCAACAACTATATTGCGACCAGCTGTTGTTCCCAGGGTATTACTTAGCAGAGCAGAACCATCATTTAATGAGACCCCGCGACCGCGCACGTGAATCGAGCCACCGCCATTTCCACTGGTGTCGAGGGACGAAGCTTGGGAAAGTTGAATATCCCCAAAAGCTCCCGTGCTGCCGTAGTTAAACCGCCAGCCCGTAGGCGCTGAAGCGATCGAAACTGAGCTATCAGGACCGAGACTCCCTAGCTCAATATTGCCTTCAACGGCCGTCAGGTTCCCACCCTGGAAACTCAGATCACCGCCTATTAAGGCTAGAGTTTGGGTCGGAGTAACCGCTAAACCTGGAGAGCGAAAATCCCTAACGACCTCAAAATTTTGGGGATTTACAAACAGATTATTGCCCTGACCTTGTACCTGAATACTGCCAGGGCTGCTGCCCGTTTGAAGTCCGATGGGCGCTGTAACCGTCAGGAGCCCTGACGTCAGGGGTGTGTTTTGAGAACTAAACTGGGCACCGTTATCGAACAGAATATTTTCTGCTGTACTGCCGACGAAGGAGCCTCCAATCGCTAAGGCGGCATTACTGCCGAAGGTCAGTCCGTTTGGGTTGATGAGAAACAGATTGGCGTTGCTAGCGCTGATCAAACCATCAATCAAGGAGGGGGCACCGCCTGTCACCCGAGAGAAAATATTGCTTGCACTGCCATTATCGAAAACGGCTGAACTGCCTGAAAGCAGGGAGAATTCTCGAAAACTGTGAAATAAATTATCTCCAACCAGAGTGCCGCCAGTGATCACACAGGGTCCGCCTACACAGGCATTGACTTCGCTACCGTTGACCTGAGTGCCAACGCTGCCATCCCCTGCTAGTTGAGCCTGAGACGGACCCGCAAGCATCAAACAAGAAGCGACAAATAGAAAACTCCTCGTCAGCTTCAACCAGCCAAAGGGGCTCAGGTAAAGAGGATAGCAGGACTTTAAACGACGCACATAAACTGTTTGAATATGGCAGGATGAATGGATCACAGGTTTATCGATTTGAGCAAAGGTGTCTAAAGTGGCAAACCACTTAGATCGTCTACTTGAACTTGACCCTCTTGATTTAGGGGAGACGCTTTCTGCCAAAACCAGAACCAAGCACTCCAGAAGCGGCTCCAGCCAATCGGATTGCCTGTTGGACCAGCGCTCTTGAGGAGTTCTTGCAACTCTTTCGAGGGCTTACCGTCTACCACAACTGTTGCTTGAAGAATCCTTCCTTCTAGCTCAATCCGCCTAGCACTGCCTGAAGGGAAATCTTCAATTCTTCTAATGAATTTTCTCAATTCAACAGTGCTTGCTTTTGAGAGCTTTTCGGCTAATTTTTTAGGATCCTTTTCCTGTATTAGTTTCTCCACCGACTCGTCGAGCTTTTCAAAGGCTTTGAAAATATCTTCAGCTAGCTTATCGAACCCCTCGTCATAAAGCTTTGACTGTAGTTTCCAGATTTTTTCTTCAACCTTTTGAAATTCTTCTTTCTGCTTTTGGAGATCAGTTTCTTTCTGAAGTTTATTGTTTAGATCGTCTAGCACTTTCTGAGCATCTTTGTGAAACTCTATCTCGATCTGACCGGCCGTCCTTTCTAAGAGTTTACTAAAGTCATAGTCTGGATGGGTTGCATTCAGGTCTACTTCGACTTTTGCCAGATATTGGCTCCGATGTTCACCCAAACTGCTTTCTAGATCTAACTTAAACGCCTCAAAAGTAGCAGAATCACTAGATCTAATAGAAAAGCTTTCACCAGTCGGATCCCAACCGATAACGTTGAGCGCTAATACGTCTAGCTTTGAAAGACTAACCCTCTCGCCGGGTCTAAGATCCGGATTCATGACTCCTATGGGAGGCCAGGAAGACTGCCAGTGACTCGCCTGATAACCATCACCCCCGCTAGATAAAGACCCTGTCGAAAAATTCGCCAGGGAAGTCTTTCCACCATCGATAGAAAAGAACTTTGTGCCCGCTTTTCCTCCCGAAGTGATGTCAAACACTCCTTGAGCACGACTCTCAGGGGAATAGCGATAAAGATCGATGGGCGCAACATAGGTAAGATCTTTATCCTTTAGATTTTTATCGGTTGTAGTGATGATTGTCTCGAAGGCGTCCTGACCACTTGAGAAGCCAAATATGTGTGCCATTTCCTGAAGGGCCATAGCTTGGAAATCGTATTGCCCTGCCCCAATACCGTTAGAGGGATCAAAATCCCAAGGGGCTGAGGTATTGATAGAAATTATGCCGTCTAATTTGTCGTCATCCGGCTTTTCGAGGCCGAGGGCTTTTGCGTTAGCCCGGGTCAACCAAATCTTTTTATTGTTTTCGTTACCATCGCTATCGATTAGAGTCGGATCACCATTTCCTGATTTGATAGCTTCCTGGGAAATCGCATCCAATCTAACGTCAAATTCTTTGGTCTTGAACTTGACTTCATCGACTGTCCCAGCCGCATAGCTCAATAGCTGATCGTGATCCTCTTGAACAAGCTGATGTCCCGTAGTCAGGGCATCCCAATCTGCCTGGGAGGTTACATCTTTAAAGAAAGCCTCAAGCCACTTGTCGTAATTTACATGGGTTGTAGCGGATAGAGCCGCTCCTAAGACGAAATCCGTTTCGAAATCAGGAACAAGATTAACTTGGATGTTAACGACAACATTGTCTGAAAGATAAGATGACCAGACACTAGCAGCCTGGTTCAATCCCTTCGAAATCTGCTCTAAGTCTGTGGAATCTGTGAGCACAGCGTAGGGGCTTAGCTCAAAATTTATCTTGAGACCAGGATTAAAGGCGCTTCCAGAAGTCATGATTTAAAAGCGAAAAAAAAGAATGAACAAACGTGCTCTCTCTTCTGCCAAAGCCAAAAGCAGACTATAGCCTAAAAACAAACCACTTTATGATGTCAAAAGCAATCAGCCAATAAACCTAAGGTTCTTGAGACAAAACAGATCTCAACGGCAAACAGACTTAACGGTTTACTAGAAAATAAAAGGCGCAAGCCTAAACTTCCTCAAGCATACCTGTAGAACCTATTCAAACTTTTACTAATCAGTGGTCCCTATCCAACCGGTTGGTAGGCATATAGGGCTAACACAAACAGATAGCGTGACGCGGCCGGGGGGCGAGGGGTGACCAGCATCAGCATCGAGGGCACCTACAAGGTACCGTGAAAATGCTTAGATACATCCATCTCATCAACATTTTTATACAACTGTCTTGACAGTGTGACAATGGGTTATCTCATTACAAGGTCGACTGTGAAGGTTTGATGCAGCTAAATTTGCCCTTAGAAACAGCCCTTAACTGTCCTTAGACTCTTTTTCAACTTGGACTTTATTAAAAATCACCAATGAGCATAACATACCTTAAGCTTGAAGGGATAGTGAACTCGTTAAACTTCCTAAAGTAAACAGGATATATCCCGTGAAACAGCTCTATCAGCCCCAAAAGGAAATCTTAATACCGCACAAATCTTTTGGTGGTTATGTCTTGGGCAGTGGAAAGCTTTAATAATTTAGCCCTGGCAACAATTTTAAGTCGATCCTGTATTATGGTATGCTTCAGGTATGGATGCAGTCTAAAAGCCTGTTCCGGAAATGCTGATTCCGGCATGGCATAGGGGATTGAGCATTAACATGCTTCAGGGTGGTGCTCTAAGTTCGCTGTAGAAGCGCCTGACAAGATTTAGGCTACCAGGCGTTTAATAGCCGCGAACCTGCCTGGTATTTGATATTACTCACTATTTCCTGAGGTAAATAGCTACTCTAAGGGGGCTAAAGCTATTTTTGATGGTTAGTTCTTTAGCTGATTACTCTGACCCAGTACGGGTATCTGCCTTGCTGATAAACGGCGAGGCTCAGAATTTCCAGGCACTACACGAATTACTTGCTGCACAAGGATGTAGGGTTATTTTCAACCCAGACGTAAAGGAAGGGATACGCCGAATTCAGGTCGATCCTCCTAATTTAATCTTGCTTTGCACAAAAGTACCGACGAAGGAATGCTATGACCTATGTCGCAGGCTGACATCCCAATTAAGCAATGTGCCTGTTGTATTTTTAAGTTCTTCCGGGAAGACATCCCACAAAACTAGAGCTTATGCTGCAGGGGCGGCCGATTACTGGAAACGCCCATTTGAGCCTGAGGAGATTCTCAGACGTATGACAACTCTGGTAGCGTACCAACGAGCCTGTCAAGAAAATAGTCGGCTGCAATCAGAATTAGCGTTGTTTCGATCAAATGATGAGCCCACACGCGCTATTGATTCAGAAGACGCAGCAGAAAGTTACCGAGGGTTCCTTCGTCGTTACAGTTTGGCGGAAGTATTAGATTCCATCGATGATGTGGTTCTAGTTTTGTCGGCTGACACCCAGGAAATCCTGTATGTTAATCGTGCGGTCAACCGACTGTATGGCTATCAAGTGGCTGAATTTATCCAAACTCCCAGCCTATGGCGACGGGTAATTCACCCGGACGACTTAGAGCCTGTTAATTTAGCGATTCGGTCCCTGGTTGGTGGGAGAAAACTCGATATTCAGTATCGAATTATTCGTCAGAACGGAGAGTTGCGCTACGTAAGAACTCGTTTATGGGGAGTTTATGGGGAAGCCGGTAGCTTAATTCGAGTAGATGGTTTAATTGGCGATATCACTACTTTCAGAACCCGTGAGCTACAGCTCGCGCAGCAGGCACTACATGACGGTCTTACTCAGGTGGCCAATCGAACGCTGTTTTTACAACGGTTGGAAGAAGCTTTGAACCGAGCGAAACGGATTTCAAATTATCGGTTTGCCGTACTTTTTATAGATCTCAACCAGTTTAAACGGGTCAATGATACCTTTGGACATCTTATTGGCGACCAGCTTTTAGTCCATGTTGCTTCTACTCTGAAAGACTGCATTCGGTCAATTGATATGGTTGCTCGATTAGGAGGCGATGAGTTTCTAATCTTTTTAGACTCGATTCAAGACAGGGAGTATGTGGTGGGGGTGACCGAGAGAATTTTAGATGCCTTGGCCCAGCCTGCTGCCGTAGATAGATATATGTTTTCTGTCAATGCCAGCATTGGGATTGCGATCGCAGACGCCAAATATCAGCAGACCGAGCACCTGATCAGGGATGCTGACATTGCAATGTATCGGTCTAAAGAAAAAGGAGAAGGAGCATTTGAGTTTTTTTTTGATATATCTATCGAAAGCTCAGCTCCTCTCCATGCCAGTAAGAACTCAGAGGATGGCATTTCACATCTCATTGACACCAGGGAGCACTGGTGTACAGTTTAAGCCAACCGGCATAATCGCCAATCTTGAAGGCGGCGCTAAAACCATCCTTGACTCATAATCAGCAGATTCAAGAATTGATTGGCCGCTATTCTGGAACGGAGATATTGCTAACCTCCCAGTCCTCAATTATTCTCGCTTCAGAAAGCTCTTCTAAATTGGAAAATCGAAGTAACTGGAGCCATTTATCTCTCCAGCTGTAGCTGCTAGACTCACTGTCTAAATGATCAGCCACTTGAGCCAAACTGTCATACCAGATTTCAGGGGAGGCTGCCTCAATCTGAGCTATCCGTTCTGGAGTCATCGCAACTCGTTCAACCCAACCATCAACAGTCAGATCTGCTTTAGTAGTAAAGTTGCCTTGGCAAAAGACCTTGAGATACCAACGATACGTTCCATTTTCCTCCAGAGCATACTCTGGTGACTCCGGAAGCGTAACCGAGAAAATGCCCGGTGAGCTATGACTTAAGCTGATCTGAGCATGGTAAAGCCTTTCCTTTTCATCAGCGGTTAGCAAAGAAAACTCGACCGCTTCAATATCCTCACTAGTATCTGGAATGTAGAATAGAAAGGTAGGATGCTCAGAAACTGAGAGTACGGGATTTTCTCGAGGAACTAAAGCAGTCAAGGCTTGACTATCGCTTTCACAGGATTGCTTTGCCGGATCTAATCCACCGCCCGGTCTGGTTCGATTGGGCGGTAATCTCGGCGGTGGTTCAGGCCTGTTCTGGCTAATACGAACCCCGCCATCCGCCTTGGCGAGGACAAGCCCTGCATTGGCGAAGCTCAAAATGCCAACTAGAAGCAGGAAACAATTAATAGGGCGCATGGTGTGCTTTCCAAGCAGATTTTCAGGATGATGACGCAAAAAAATATGTAGATCTACTTTGCGTTCAACGAGATCGTATAAGCATCCTATGGATGAGGTCAAGATCTTTGCATTACATAACAAAGGCTGAGATCACTGTATGAACTCAAGGTTTTAATAATCGCCCAAAACTTAAGAATGTCTTCACAGAAAACCAGCAAGTTTCCTTAATTTGATGTTTTTTGATCCCGTGAATGGGTCATCTTCTCGAACATCGTTATACTGCCGGCTGCTGTTACCAGGGAAATAGAAGCGGGAAGCATTGGTACCCAACCTCCTTGTATGAGTATTAATAAGGAAACTTGATAAAGGATTACCAACACTGCTGTTAGAGCCAGTAATAAAAGAGTGATTGAACGTGAGGCCAAGCCCCAAGCAACCAGTCCCCCTATAGAGGTCCAGCCCAAGACCCAAAGGCTATCACCCCACTGGAAATCACGCCATTGAGGCAAAACCCATATAAGTGGTCGATTATCCATCACGGCGCTCACCATCTGACTGACCATATGGGCATGAACCCATACCCCGGCCATGGTGCCATAGGAAGTCGTCAAATAGTCTCTTGCAACAGGGGAGGTGTAGCCAATCATAACTATCTTTCCTTGAATTGATGACGGATTAATTTGGTCCGTCATGATTTGGCCCATAGTTACTTTTTGCCCCGGGGGGTTGGAGCGATAATTAACTAAGATCTGACTACTTAAACCCTCTAACCCTTGATAGCCTCCAAAGCGAGGCGTCAGTTCTCGAAACACAGTTGAACCAAATTGCCACTGGTAGTTTTCATTAACTGTCATGGGCTCAATCCCTTGGTGATAAAGGAATTGGAAAGCCAGTTGAAAACTAAAACTATAGGGGGTTGAACAGGGGGAGGGAGAAGTTGCTAAATCTGGGGAGTAGGATAGGATTTGACGGCGAACCATTAAACTCTCAGTCGCTAGTTCCTCACCTGCAACCACATCCCCTCGTAAACTTTGATAATTTCGAAACGTGCCATCAACGGGTAAATCACTAAACCCAACCTGATTTACAATCTGATCGTTCGTTAGAAATGGAGGTGGAGCTAAGTTTTCGTCCGTGGAACTGTAGGCACAGACCAAAAACACATTTCTGTTACTGCTGATTTTTTGTTGGAGTAGCTGTTGTCCATCTCCCCTCGGCTTTGCCCGATGCAGGTCTAGGCCGATAACTGAGGGCTGGTAGCGTTCTAATTTATCGATTAGCTCTGTCAGGGTCCTGTCATCGGGGGGATAATCATAACGGTTGGTGTCTTCTTGAGTGATTTCAACTACAACAATGCGGGAATCAATCTGTTCAGGTGGGCGTTGGCGAAGTAGATAGTCGTAGGCTGCCATCTCCAACGGTTCTAATAACCGGAGTAGCCGCAGACCCATGATTAGGCTCGTAACGGCAAGGGTCGTACATAACACCAAAGCGCTGCTATGCTTCCAATGAAACACCTTTTTTACCTGATTTTTTTGCTGGATAGAGTGCCCATGGAAATCGCTCCAGAACAAAGGCGTAGCAGTTGGATTCTGCCAGATTAACGGCAACCAGCTAGCACAAGGAAACTCTCCTTCTAAGCTCTCAAGTCTTTCTCTCGCTTCTCTGACAGCTAGGGGAAATGGCTGCCCTTCAGCAAAAGACTGCAGAAAGTACTTTAAGAAACTATTGGCGACTCTATCTGGGACAGGTTCGCGCATGACAACAACGCGGGGAATCTGAAGGTCAGCTAGTTGACTAGCAAGCCCGATACCGTCACAAGAGTTAAATATGGCTATTCTTAAGCCATTGTCGATCGCTCGTCTGAGAGCATTTTTGAGCTGAAATATGCTGAGGTTATCCTGATCGTTAATATAGATGCGGCCCGTATCTGATTCTGTCTGGCTGTGCCCAGCGAAGAAAAGGATATCCCAACCGGAACGGTCCCAAAGATGCTCGTTAAGAACCTGCCGATTCGGTTGCTCTAAAAAGACTAATTCTACGTTGGGCAAAGTTTTGAGAATTTGACAATCGGCTTCTACGTCAATGCCAGTGTTATCACCGATGACAGCCAGGATGCGGACCCGATTGTTATCTCTTGGTGTGAATTGATGTTCATGCCAGTCTAGAGCGCTAAGAGCTAGTTCAGCTTTAGGATAATCATCAAAAAAGCGCCAAAGATGCCAAGGCAAGCGACGCAAATCAGGATCATTTGTTTCGATGATAATCTGAATCTCATCGGTGCGATTAAATTCCATTCGCAGAGCCTGATCGATACTGCGAAAGGTCTCTGCATTTAACCAGTTATTTATGGATGCGGCTAGCCTACTGCTGACATCTTGAAACTCGTTTTCAGAAAAACGCAACCCAACTTCGGAGGTTAAATGAATTCGAGTTCCCTGGTTATGGGTACGGATTTTATAAAGATATTGCCATTGGTGGTAGAGCCTGAAGAGGTCGGGGACTGCCGGAAGACTGCCCATTCTCTGCATAGGAATATCGGCGGAGAGTAGCTCGGCGACTACGGAGTCACACCCTTTTTGGAGGCTACCTTTACCAAACTTTAAGAGGACACGTTTCATCGCCTATATGAGTCTCTGACGCAGGAATAACGGAAGAGTATCTGGTTTTTATGCTGCTCTAACTACCGAAGTATCAGCTTCTAGGTGCTTGCTCAAATCAAGAATTTCTCTGTGTGGGTATGGTCGTTGAGTTCTAGTTGAACGCTAAATTTTTCTTCAGCCTCCCCACGGAAGTAGGGCAGCTGAATAAAAGAATCATCCGCCTGGGTATCTACTTCAGCGAGGGCGGCATCTGAGGCATCACGAAGGATCAATCGAAGTTTATCTGGCAGAGAGTTATTTCCTTCTGCAGGCTGAGCTTGGACGCAGATTTTAGTAGAGGAGTCAGTTTCCTGAGTAATAGCAAGCAGCAGCGCTATGGTTGTTTCTGACGGCGGCTGGCCAAAATGGACATGTTTAAACCGCTTGATAACGTCTTGCCCTTTGATGTGCAAAGTACTCCGCATTCGCATGGCTGGCCTCTGAGATGCACTAAATAGAATATCAACGGGCTGCCATTCTGGGTCAAAATCATGCTGGAACCATTGACTCAGACGGACTGTCGCCAAAGTAGAAGGCCGCAGTTCAATCCAGTTTCTCGAGACCGATAGATCTTTTAATAGTGGCAGGTTAGTGGAGTCTTCTCCGCAGACCTGTCGAATATATTGATCGAGCACACATCTAGCTAAAATAGGCTGAACTCGGAACTTCGATGCACCTTCACTCTGAATCGCTTCCACTAGAAAACGACGCTTTAGAGACTCGAGAGCTTCTAATAGGTCGACCGGATAAATTACCAGGGGAATACCTAACTGAATGGCTTCCAAAGAAGCCGGTGTCCCCTCACTGACCAACCAATAGAGGATTTCTTGTTCGAGATCTGAGAGTCGGCTTAGGGTGCGCTCAAAAATCTGACTCACATCTTCAAAAATTACATAGTTATGCGTTAGAAATTCCGATACATTGCTATTGAAGAGATTGCGAATCCATTTTGAAATCACCTTAAGCGCTAACGGATGACCACGGTATAGATCAATTAGCTCACCCCAGCTTTCCTGTTGAGATAGCTGTTCTTCAGCGAGAATCCCTTCGGCAGCCTGCTGAGAAATCCCTGTAAGTTGAAGAGATTTAACCGGCGAGTGATAGCCTTCAAGGGGAATCAAAGATCTTGGACTTTCCAATCCGGTTAAGAGCAGACAGCTTTGATGAACATCCTCAGCAATTCGTCTAATTAAATCATATAGATTCACATAGTCAGGGTAACAGTGTCCTGATAGCTGACCAGGCTGTAAAATCTTTTCTACACCATCTAAAACTATGAGACAAGACTGCCTCCTGAGTTCCTTGATGATTTCGGCAACTCCCTCGCTGGAGGGTTCAATAGACTTAAAGTAAGGGGCTAGAAAACTAAGAAAATCTTCAGAAGATGAAATTTGACTTAAATCACACCAAATAGTCTTTTGGAAGCGATCGCGGACCTGTCTAGCGATCGCTTTAGCTAAAACTGTCTTACCAATTCCACTGAGTCCCCAGATGCCAATGACTCGACACCGTTCGTCTAGAATCCAGCGCTGCAGGGTGGCTATCTCCTGGGGGCGATCGCACTTTTCCAGGATATCTGTTGAATCAGTCCAGGCCAAAAATCCTGGAGCCTCCTGCAACCCCTGCTGCAGTGACATCTGTCCATCCTTGGCATCGGTTATGGCAACCGAAAAAGGCACTGGCTCGTGAGCCTGACTGACAGGATAGACCCGAGAGGGTTGAGCATCATGCCGAGATTCCAAACGTTCGAGGGTGACCCGAAAATTGTTTTTCCCAATTGGCTGCCCGAAAACCTGAGACAACAGCTTCCAGAACTTAGGGCCAATATCTCGCATGAGATAGTTGCTGCTGTACTCTGACATGTCGGACATCTGTTCGTAGGTCAACCCTTCCCATGATCCTCGAAGAATCAGTTCTTCAGGGGGTCGAACTTCTCTGTTTAACTTCTCGAAAAACGTATCGTTAATTAGAGTAAGGGCGTGATTCAAATCCACTGGCTATCATCCGCATTCAATACTTTGGACTAAATAAGCAACTAATCAGGTAAGAAAAACCCCCAGAAAACCTGGAACAGTCAACCATGGGGGCTACCCAGAGTTTTCTCACCGACACCTATGCAGAGGAAATTCGATTACCTAAATCTATATCCTGATTCACGTAATGAAGGATTGGGCCTCACAAACGTCATCGAGGATTCTAAAGGTAAAGCGCAAACCATAACATATCAAGCTGCCGCGAGGCAAAGTTATGGGTTTCTTTACAAACTGCCAAGCAAACCAAACTAGGTCTTAACCTCAAGCAGCTTGGGCAAAGCAAGCACGAAAGGCACAGACGGCGGAAACGCAAATATCATTATCCATCCCAGTCAGACTTGCTCTTTAAGATTTCCCACTTAATCATACCATAACTTGAGTGATCGGCTCGCTACAAGGTTGAGCCTCAGATTCTTGGAGATCCCTGCCAGGTGAGCAGAAGCCTTGATTTGCGAGGAACTCTGAACTTACCCGGATTGAGCAGGTACCGATTGATACATAAAACTACATAACGCCTGGGTGGTTGTTATGGATTTTTATGGTATGTTTTGATGGTCCGTAGGGCTTGAATGAAACGTGAGCATGTTTCTAGTGAATTTAACAATTTTGGAGATTACCTACGAGGGGTCCAGCTATCTGCCAAGGGAACCGATGGAAAGTTTGACCTTAGGCGACCAGCTGGCTGATTTTAGGCCAGACCATCTCCCCTTGATGGCTTGGGAGGGCTCAAGATGAGATCAGAAATAGCTACGAACAGTCTGCTCTCTGTTACGTCACCGGAGCGGCCAAGCAGTTTACTCGCTGAGCTGCAAATGGTCTTGCCTGAGCTCGAGGTAGACCAGGTTAGGGCTCTAGAGGCAGCATCAACTTGGGAAGTTTACCGATTAGCCGAAGAAATTGGCTCCATCGATGTTTCAGCGAGTGATGGGGCAAGTCGGAAGAGACCATCTAGTCTAAGTCGCCCTCATACCCTGAATGGCGCCTCTATTTCCGACATTTTTATAGTGGTTCAAGGTCAAGTCCGGCTGCTATGTTCCCAGCCCAATCAAACCCGAGAGACGCCGGTGCTATTGCTGAAATCGGGCGAAGCGTTCGGGGATGAAAGGCAGTGGTTGACTGAGCCACTCCCCTATCGAGCCACTGCCGCTTCAGGTGAACTAACTGTTTTACGGCTTCCCAGGGCCGACTATTCGCGACTGCTAAGTTCATCGCTACATGAACGGTGGTGCAAAGCCGCTAGGGAACGGGAGGTGATGATTTTCTTCAAAACCCTGACGACTTTGCCGTCCCAGTCGAGCCGTCACATGGGTCAGTGGATATCCGATGTGAGGGAGATAATGATTCCGGCGGGCGGACTTGTGGCTCAGTCCATTCCGGCTGAGGCGGCCAGATGCTGGCTGCGGGCAGGCGAGTTGATCGGCCCTTTTTCAGCCGGCCAGGTGCCTGGTCGGGGGGATAGCTGGGATCCAGCCGCCACGGCTACCAATGACTGGGTTGCCACCAGCGACTGCCGAATTTACTATCTGCTCAGTGCCAGCTTGGAAAGCTGTTTGAGTACCCAGGCGGTCCTGCCCCTGAGCCCCTCCCCCGCAGCCGCAGCATCCGAAGCCACCTTAGCCAAATCGGTGACTGGAGAGGCTCCAACACCGACTTTAAAATCGATACCCGAGCAGCCAAATTCCTCTGAACCGCGTGCTTCTGATCGGGGAATGTTTCCTAAACCGATTGGCCGTCATCTTTTGGACTGGCTACATCGCTATCCCTGGGTAGAGCAGCAAAGCTCTTCTGACTGCGGTGCGGCCTGCCTGTCGATGATCGCTCGCTATTGGGGCAAACGCTTCCCTCTAAATGTGCTACGAGAGCGGGCGAATGTTGGCCGTTCGGGAGTCTCATTGAAGGGTTTGGCAAAAGCAGCGGAGGGGCTCGGGTTTCAAGCACGACCAGTGCGAGCTAGCCTGAGTCGCCTGACTGATCACAGGGGACCTTGGATTGCCCACTGGGAAGGTAGCCATTTTGTAGTGGTCTACGGCATCCGTGGAAACCAGGTAATCCTGGCGGATCCGGCAATCGGTCGTAAACAGGTGTCGCGCTCGGAGTTCAAACAGCACTGGACGGGGTTTGCCTTGCTGGTAGAACCTACTCAGCAACTGCAGGATACTGAGATTCACCAAGCTTCTCTGGGTCGATACATACAGGCGCTATCGCCCTATCGATCGCTGATCGTGCAGATTATTCTGGTCTCGCTGCTGATTCAGGTTTTTGGGCTCGTCTCTCCCCTATTTACTCAGATTATTTTAGACCGGGTAGTGGTGCAGAAAAGCCTCAGCACCCTCAATCTATTTGCGATTGGCCTGGTTCTCTTTAGCTTTTGGAGCATCTGTTTATCTTCTGTCAGGCAGTACCTGCTCAGCTACTTTTCTAACCGACTTGACCTGACGCTGATCAGCGGATTCATCAGTCACACGATGCTGCTGCCGCTGCGGTTTTTCGAATCCCGACGAGTGGGAGATATTATCACTCGAGTGCAGGAGAACCAGAAGATTCAGCGGTTTTTGATTGGTCAGGTGGTGCTGGCCTGGCTGAATTTTCTCACCGGATTTGTGTACCTGGGCCTCATGCTCTACTACAACTGGCAGCTCACTCTGCTGGTATTGTGCCTGATTCCACCGATTGCGCTGCTAACGCTGGGCTCTACGCCGTTTTTGCGAAAGCTCTCTCGGGAGCTCTTCAAAGAGGCTGCCGACCAAAACTCCACCCTAGTGGAGATGATGAATGGCATTGCCACCGTGAAGTCGGCTTCGGCTGAACGGGA
Organism: filamentous cyanobacterium CCP5; assembly: GCA_003017785.1. Taxonomy (GTDB): domain Bacteria; phylum Cyanobacteriota; class Cyanobacteriia; order Phormidesmidales; family Phormidesmidaceae; genus CCP5. The sequence continues at coordinate 18,880 of PYEQ01000013.1, forward strand.
TCTGCGCTGGCTTTGGGAAGACCGCCTCACCCGTCAGATGAATGTGCGATTTCGAGGACAGCAGCTGGGCATTGGCCTGGGCGCCACCAACGGATTAATTAACTCGATTGGTGGCGCCGTGTTGCTGTGGTACGGGGCATCACTGGTAATTCAGGACCAGCTGACCATCGGTCAGTTTGTCGCTTTCAACATGATGATGGGCTACGTCATCAGTCCAGTGCTGGCGTTAGCCAACCTGTGGGATGAACTGCAGGAGGTGCTGATTTCGGTGGAGCGCCTGAATGACGTATTTGAAGCAGAACTGGAAGAATCTCCCCAGCACCCGATGCTGGTGCTGCCGTCTCTCATAGGGGAGGTGGTGTTTGAAGATGTCACCTTTCGCTATGGACAGGATGAAGAGCGCAATACCTTGCAAAACCTGTCGTTTCAAGTGCAGCCAGGGCAAACTGTCGCCATCGTTGGCCGTAGCGGGTCTGGCAAAACCACCCTGGTAAAGCTGCTGGAGGCACTCTACTACCCGGTGCAGGGACGGATATTTGTCGATGGCCACGATAGTCGCCATGTGTCACCCCAGTCGCTGCGATCGCAGCTAGGAGTCGTGCCCCAGGAATGCTTCTTGTTTTCTGGCACCATCCTGGAAAATATTACTCTGTTTCGACCAGAGTTCACCCTGGATGATGCGGTAGACGCCGCCAAACTGGCCGAAGCCCATACCTTCATTCAGGCCCTGCCCTTAGGCTACAACACCAAGGTTGGGGAGCGTGGGTCCACCCTTTCCGGCGGTCAGCGTCAGCGGATTGCCATTGCTCGAGCCCTCCTGGGTCATCCCAAGATCCTGATTTTGGACGAGGCCACCAGCTCGCTAGATACCGAGTCGGAACGGCGCTTCCAGCAAAATTTGGCCCAGATTAGCCGAGATCGCACCACTTTTATCATTGCCCACCGCCTCTCAACGGTGCGAAACGCCGATCAGATTCTGGTGCTGGATCGCGGTGTGCTGGTGGAGCAGGGCACCCACAGTGAACTCATGGCCCAGTCGGGCCTCTACTGCCATCTGGCCCAACAGCAGCTGGATTTGTAATTATCAACCGTCGTTTATCGGGCGATCGCTATGGTTTCGCAACATCCCTCCGCCTGGAGCGAGTCCCTTCAGACCGTACTCAACCAACCCCCAGCCGCCCTGCCCAAATACTTGATTTTAGGTGGTTTTATTTTCACCTGTACGTTTGGGACCTGGGCCTGGCT
>PYEQ01000333.1 GCA_003017785.1 filamentous cyanobacterium CCP5
GCTGCGGGAGCTATCCCTAGTGGTGTTCGGACTGCTGGGGTTTTTGGTTTTGAGCTTCAATGGCTGGCTGTTTCTCAACGGTCAGAATGCCTATACTTATTTGATCGAATTGGCCAGTAGCATTCCCGAAAACTACTGGAGTTCTCTATCTGAAAGGCTTTTGAAGTCCTTGGGACTGCTGACAGGGGCTGGGTTGATCCTGAGGCCGCTGGGTTACTGGCTAGGGCGGGCCTGCGCATTGGCCCAGGCCTTCGATCAGGTGAGTGCCAACGACGAAAGCGTCGGACGGTTTTTCAAGGTCCTCAACCACCTGATCACCTGTGGACTATGGGGGCTGGCATTGCTGCTGTCGGCAGGTTTTTTAGGGCTGCCGGCGATTTTGATTGCCTACATGACCATCGCCTTGAGGATTTATCTGATTGTGGTGGCAGGACTGTTATGCGTCAGGGCCGTCACGGTGATTGTCGATAGTCTGGATGCTCTCAGCGCCAAGTATTCAGACAACAACCGGTATAACCTGTTTCGCTTCTATGGGTCCTTGCAGCCGCTGGTGCCTCTGTTCAAGCGCTGCTTGGAGTATGGCATTTACATTTTTACCGCCGCCCAGGTGTTGAATCAGATCACCTGGGTATCTGGCCTGGCCGGGCTGGGAATTCCGGTGATCAAAGTGATCAGCATTTTCTTTGTAAGCCGAATGCTAGTGGCGGTGGCTTCCCTGGTAATCGAAGAGGCGCTAGTTAATGCCAGGGAGCTAAGCGAGGCCCAGCGGCAGCGGCGCATGACTCTGGCCCCCCTGCTGCGTAGCACTTCGAAATACATTATTTATTTCGGGGCGGTGATTGCTAGCCTCTATGCCCTGGATGTCAATCCAGCTCCCATTCTGGCGGGAGCCGGAATTATTGGCCTCACCCTCAGCTTGGGAGCCCAAAACCTGGTTAATGACATCGTCAGTGGCTTTTTTATTTTGTTTGAGAACTACTACCTGGTGGGAGACTATATCGCCACGGAAGAAACTGAGGGATTTGTCGAGGCGATCGAGCTACGCACCACCCGCATCCGTCACCCCGATGGGCAGGTGCAGATTGTCCGAAATGGCAATATCGATCGCCTGCGCAACTACTCCATGGAATATGTGTACGCGGTAGTGCTGGTGAATTTGGACTACGAGGAAGACCTGGCGCAGGTTTATCCAGTCATCGAAGCCGTGGGCAGGCAGCTGATGGCAGAGCGCGAGGAGATTTTAGAACCCCTAGAAATCGAGGGCATTGACATCTTTGAAGAAGAAACCTTTGCCCTGCGAATACGCGCCAAGGTGAAGCCGGGTCAACACCTGCGGATTGAGCGTATTTTGCGCCAGCGTATCAAGGACGCCCTCGATCGCGAAGGGATTATGCTCACCCCTCGGGAGAAATTCATTCTGGAGTACGGCCAGGTGTCTGCCAGTCTGGATTTCGACGGTTCTGCCCTAAAGGGACTAGACCCTGAGGCGATCGCCCGGATGAAGCTGCCAGACACAAAAAGGGGCGAGGAAACTGGATAGAAGGAGAGGGCGATGCCCGGTGCCCGCGATATCTGAATTGAAAGCTCGGTTTCGCATGGGCCATTTCTGCTGAGGGTCTTCGTTTCCTGGCATCGACAGCAATAAACTGGAGCAGTAAAACAGTAAAAACGGATACAATAGCGTTCTGCTGATGAGTAAGCCAGTCGTTGGTTGGCCAGGAGTCAGTCAATATCTACCTACACCGGCCCAATAGTCGTGGCCTTAGGAGATCAATCATGGCCTTACAAGTGATCGGTGCAGGTTTTGGCCGGACTGGAACCATGAGCCTGAAAGCGGCACTAGAACAGCTGGGTTTAGGCCCGTGCTACCACATGGTCGAATGTCTGCCCCGGGGGCCAGAACACTGGCAAAAGTGGACTGACGCCGCGAGTGGTCAGCCTGACTGGGACACCATCTTTGATGGGTTTAGAGCCGCCGTAGACTTTCCTGCCTGTTCAAACTACAAGGCACTCGCCGATTACTACCCCGAAGCCAAGGTGGTACTGACCGTTCGCGATCCTGAACGGTGGTTTGAGTCAACCCAGGAAACCATCTTCGCTCCCCATTGGATTCAATATCTCAAGACCGTTGAGATGGGTAAGTTCATATCCACGAACATCAATGACTACTTGCAAGATCGAATGCACGATAAAGACCATTTGATCCGGCGTTTTCACGACCATACCGAGGCAGTAAAAAATTCAATCTCCCCATCGCGGCTCCTGATAGTCGAGGTAAAAGATGGCTGGAAGCCCCTGTGCGAGTTTCTAGAACTGCCCGTACCTGAGGGAGAATTTCCGTTCGTGAATGACACGGAAGCCACTAAAGAGATCATCAATAAGTTGATTGCTGAGGGGTTTGAGGCAGTATTTGGATACACCGGCACTCGTTCCGCCGCTATGTCCGAGTAGCCCCCTTAGGGTTGCGGCCCTGGCTGCTGGCAATTGCCGCTGCCAGGGCCGCGATTCTTTAGAGGGGCCAACGATCGCTGAGCAATCTGGCTCTCGGCTATCGGCGAGTTCCGGCAGATGCAGGCAGGGCCAGGGGCGGCTGATCCGGATCGGCCAGCACTTCGATTTCGATCTGGCGATCGCGTGCCTCCCCCGATAGCATCAAGTCGCGAATCAGGCGGGCTAGAGCTCGCTGGGCCAGACCGCCCATCACCCGCTGCCCCATTTCCAGGGTTTCTGGCTTCAGCAAAATCTCCGGGAGCCGGTAGGCAATGGCGCTGGCATCAAAGCCTTTGGTCTGCTGCAGAATCTCCAAAATTCGCTGGATATGCTCCAGGTCGCTGCCTTTAGCGGCGGGCTTAGCGCCATTAGCAGACCCACTATCCTGATCGGGGGACCAGAATGACCTGAGCCGAGCCTGGAAGCGGCTGAGGGTAGTCTGCCCGAGCAGGTCGAGGTTAGCCACCAGTTCTTGGACGATGCGATCGCGAATGAAGGAACCCCGCTCAGAAAATAGAAAATCCAGGGTTTGATCCATCACCAGATCAATGTTGTAGTCTTCACTGTCTTTAGCGTTGCGCAGCAGGTTTTCCAGCCGGTTCCAGCGGAAGCGACCTTCTTCGAATAGGAGCGCTTGCAAAGAGGCCCGCAGCTGAGGCGCAGGGTCCACCAGCAGCCGCTTGGCCACGTAGGGATAGGCCTTGCTCAGCACCTTAAAGTTCGGGTCAACGTTGATGGCAATGCCCTCTAGGGTCACCAGGGAGCGAATGATCAGGGCATAGTAGGCTGGCACCCGGAACGGATATTCGTACATCAGCGCCGAAAACTCATCGGTGATGCTCTTGAAGTTCAACTCCGCCACGCTGGCCCCCAGGGCGTTATTAAACACCCGCGCCAGGGCCGGGATAATCGGCTCCAGGTTGGTTTCAGGGGAGAGAAATTCCAGCTTCACATAGTCATTGGCCAAGCCCTCAAAGTCTCGGTTGACCATGTGCACCACCGCCTCAATCAGGCCGTAGCGCTGGTAGGGCTTGACCCGGCTCATCATGCCGAAGTCCAGGTAGGCCAGCTTGCCATCGCGGGTAGCCAGCAGATTGCCAGGGTGGGGGTCAGCGTGGAAGAAGCCATGCTCCAGCAGCTGCCGCAGAGAGCACTGCACCCCCACCTCAATCAAGTGGGTAGCCTCAATGCCCTGGCGCTGGAGTTCGTCAATTCGGGTTAGCTTGGTACCCTCGATCCACTCCATGGTCAGCACCCGCCGAGCGGTATAGCCTTCATAAATGCTGGGCACGTAGATGTCCGGCAGGTGACCATACAGCTCGGCGAACAGCTCGGCGTTGCGCCCTTCCTGGGTGTAGTCCATCTCCTCGAAGATGCGCTCCCCAAATTCATCCATGATCCCTACCAGATCGCTGTTGATCTGGGGGATGCGATCTGCCAGAACCGCCAGAATTCTGAGAATATAGAGATCTTTGGTGATGCGCTGGGCCAGGCCGGGCCGCTGCACTTTTACCGCCACTTCCTCTCCAGTTTTGAGGCGGCCCCGATACACTTGCCCCAGGGACGCCGCCGCGACCGGATGGTCAGAGAGTTCGGCAAAGACCTCGTAGTAGGGCGCTCCCAGTTCCACCTCGATGAAGTGATAGGCAATGTCATTGGCAAAGGGGGGCAGCTGGTCTTGCAGGCTGGACAGCTCTTCTAGAAACAGGGGCGGCACCAGATCGGGCCGGGTAGAGAGGGCCTGACCAATTTTGATGTAGGCCGGGCCCAGCCGGGTTAGCAGTTCTCGCAGCTGGATGGCCCGCTTTTGTTCGCGCTTGCTAAACTTGCCGCTGCGCCGATCCAGCCAGATCCGCGCCATGAACAGACCCAACGGCCAGAAAATCCGAAAAAATCGCCAACCCACCTGGAAGAAGCGGGGGCGATAGTGGCGAGCGATCGCCTCCGGGTCATAGGTCATCCCCTCAAAGGGATCGTCCCGGTTGGGATGGGGCGGCGGTGGTGAAGACGGCAGCCCCCCTCCTTGCTTAGCATCTACTTCTAGAATGACGGGGGACTGACTGGAAGATTCCATAGGGATGCCTGCGGCATTGACGATGGGACGGACTGACACAGCCATTAAATCAAAATGCTTGCCTGTAAACTATTGTAACGAGCAAGGCAAGAGTCTCCCAAAAAGACCAAAAGAGTCGACTTTGGGAATAGCCTGGTACCTTTGATCTTGAGCGTCCATGCCCTAGCATAAGTGGGTAGGTTTCTGCCCTGCCAAGAATTATGGCTCTCCTCGGTTGAGCTGCGGATTTTTGCTAACTCGTTGCGGTCAAGGCCATGCTTGAAGCCCTGCACATCGAAAACTTTGCCCTGATCGACCGGCTCGACCTCCAACTCCAGCCCGGCCTCAACGTACTCACGGGGGAAACCGGCGCTGGCAAGTCAATTTTGCTAGATGCGATCGATGCGGTGCTGGGGGGCAAGGCCAGCCAGCGACTGGTGCGCACGGGTACCCGCAAGGCGGTGGTGGTGGCGCATTTTACCCTGACGCCGTTTCTCAAAACCTGGTTAGAAAGTCAGAATATTGAGGCTAAGGGGCCGGTGCTGGTATGTAGCCGGGAAATCACCGCTGGCAAGTCTAACCTGCGCAGTCGCTTTCGCCTCAACGAGGCCAGCGTTAACAAACCTCAGATGGAAGCCCTGCGCCCGCTGCTGGTGGAAATAACTGCCCAGGGCCAGACCATGCTGGTGGGCTCTAGCGATCGCCAGCGAGAATGGCTCGACGGCTACGGCGGCGAAAGGCTGCTGCGCCAGCGGCAGCAGGTGGCCGAGCAATACGAGGCCGCCACCCAGGCCCGCCAAACCCTGGAGCGACGGCGCAAGTTTGAAGCCGAACGGCTCCAGCAGCTTGATTTATTCGAGTACCAGGCGCGGGAACTCAACGCCGCCAACCTCGACGACCCCCAGGAACTCGATCAGCTCATCCAGGAGGCCCAGCGCCTCAGCCACAGCGTCGAACTCCAGCAGCAGAGCTACCAGGTCTACCAG
>PYEQ01000334.1 GCA_003017785.1 filamentous cyanobacterium CCP5
TCCTTCAGCAATCCAGATGTGCGGGGGGCGATCGCCTACTACATCGTCAACAATGAGGTGCGTCGGGGCCACGCCGAGCTAATGATGCTGGCCCTGCTGCGGCGGATTCCCCAGATGGTCAGCCGCGGGGTCCGGCCCGATACCACCTCTGCCACTGGCAGCTTGCCCTTCTGCCGTCAAATCATCTGCCCCTCGGTGCTGATGGAGGTGGGGTTTCTGACCAACCCCCAGGATCTCAACCTGATTCAAACCCGGCGGCGAGATATTGCCCTGGGGCTAGCGGACGGTCTGGCCTCCTGGAGTCGAGCGGTAACGGGTAGCGCTGCGGCCACCCCTGGCCCCTTAGACTTGCCGCAGATCGATGTCAGCATCAACGGCGGCATTTACGACGAGCGCGGCATCCTGATCAATGACAATGCCTACGTTCCCATTGACCTCGTCGATCAGCTGGGGGTCGATGTGGCAACGGCCTCGGAAGTGCGGCGAGTCAACTATCGCAACGTGGTCTATGTCAAAGCGGTTGACCTGCGCGGCTTTAATATTTCCGTCGGCTGGGATGCCGCCACCCGGACCCTGTTGCTCAAATCCCAAAGCACCTCCCTTATTTGCCCCGGTCTGATTGATCGGATCATGGGCCTGGGCAAAACCTCGGAAACTCAGATGATGATTTTTCTGAAGGGTAACAATGACGCCGCCATGAGCCAGTTTCCTGATTTAGCCAAGCTGTACCGGACCGAAGCGGCGATCGAAGGGGTCAACTACGACATTGCCTTCTGCCAAATGTGCGTCGAAACGGCTTTTTTGAACTTTCCCGGCAGTCTGAAGTCCGCCCAGAATAACTTTGGCGGCATTGGCTCAGCGACGGGCAGCAGTGAGGGGGCCTCTTTCCCCACGGCACGTATTGGGGTACGGGCTCAGGTGCAGCATCTCAAAGCCTACGCCAGCACCGAACCCCTGGTTCAGACCCTGGTCGATCCCCGCTTTCGATTTGTACGACGGGGTATCGCCCCCCTGGTAGAACAGCTCAGCGGCCGCTGGAACGCCGATCCTAACTACGGTGAAAAAGTATTGGCCGTGCTGCGTCGCCTCTATGAGTCGGCCAAGCTGCTCTAGGTTCCCGCCCTCAGGCCAGCCCGTGGATCTGGCCCAGGGCGGTGACCACCGCTGCCATCGGTGCTATGTTAGGTGGCTGAGACCCAGGAACGGAGGACTGCTCCCCCTGAAGGATTTGCCCAGGCAGGCGGCCAGCGGTTGCCACCAGGGGCCGCTAGTGACCGGACCATTCCGCAGTCGTCGCCATTTGAAGAATTGTCGAACCGTCAGACCTAGATGAGTTTGCTGCCATGCTCTTGACTGCTGCTGCCGCCCTGCCCCGATGCTGTCGTCCCCTGGTTCGCTGGGGCAGCCTGGCCACGGTTTGGGGACTCCTGGCGCTGCCCGGCTGGGCCGCTGTGGAGATGCGCGTGGCCGTTCAAGCAGACAAAACGGACATGATTATCGGCAGCTCAACCACTGCTGTGATCAAAACTGTTAGCGGCGAAAGCCTGGGCCAGGTAGCGGGCAATCAGGGGGTGCAGGCGATCGCCGAAAACAGCCAGATTCGCCTGGGCAGCTGGAGCAGCAGCGCTTTTTTATTGGAGCCCACCCAGGGGGGCTACGTATTTATCAACGACACCTGGTATCGCGGCCGCATCCTATTGCTGGCCCAGCAGGGGCGGCTAACGGCGGTCAATCTGGTGGAGCTTGAAGCCTATCTCTACAGCGTTCTCGGCTCCGAAATGCCTACCAGCTGGCCCCAGGCTGCTCTCCAGGCCCAGGCAGTCGCGGCTCGATCCTACGCTCTCTATCAGCGGGAACGGGCCCAGGGGCGTCCCTATGACGTCAGCAATACCACGGCTAGCCAGGTGTATCGCGGTATCGCCGCTGAAACCACCGGCACCCACCAGGCGGTGAATGCTACCCGCCACCAGGTACTCACCTACGGCGGCCAGATTATTGAAGCGGTGTTTCATTCCTCCTCTGGGGGGTATACCGAAAACGTAGAAGACATCTGGCAGCGACCGGTCCCCTATCTGCGAGCCGTCCAGGACTACGACTACGATGCTCCGGTCTTCCAGTGGCATCAGCTGCTGACCCAGGCAGATTTTCAACAGCGGGTACCGGGGGTCGGCAATCTGCGTTCGGCGGTACCCGAACGGACAACTCCCCGGGGGCGGGTTGTTTCTATTCGTCTGGTGGGCGATCAGGGCAGTCGGGTAATCAGCGGTAGCGACCTGCGCAAAGCCCTCGGACTGCGCAGCACCCTGTTTACTATTGGCCTGGCTGGAGACCAGATCCAGATCGACGGGCGGGGCTACGGCCACGGCATTGGTCTGAGCCAGTGGGGAGCCCGAACCATGGCCCTCCAAGGCTACACCTACGATCAGATTCTCAGCCACTACTACCAGGGGGCGGCCCTCTCAGAAGTGCGACTGCCCTAGGACCGTCTGGAAATTGATAGCAACCAGCTAAAACTCGGGCAATCCAGGGTGCAGGAGTCGAACCTGCCTGAGGCGAATTATGAGTTCGCTGCCTAATCCGCTCGGCCAACCCTGGGTTTTCCTTATTTTAGTACCATGGGCTTGGACCGCCGAAAATATTTTAAGATTAGCTACCTACTCTGCTTCGTCCTTTGATTCTATGAATCCTGCGATCGCCTTCACCTTGATTCTGCTGTCCCTCATGATTGGAGCTGGGGTCGTGAGCGCTTCCTGGGGCTACACCCTCGGGCGGCAAGCTTTAACCGGTGTCCGACAGCCCGAATCTCAGCCCACCAGCGGTGGTATCTCCGCCCGTCGGAGTGCCGGCAACCAGCCCCTCCTGCTGAATGAAGATGAAGTCATTCAAGAAGTCAAAGCCCGCATCCAAGGCGGGGAGCAATAGATTCAGCCCATCTCCAGATTTAGCTCACCCCTGGCCCAGAAGGGGCCAGCCAATCCACCGGAAATCCTGGCTCGACCACTGGCCTAACCGGCTTCAAATTTCCCTTGATGGCCCGCACCAACACCCCTAATTCTTCCGTTAGCGAGGGGCGATGGCCCTTCAGGCCCGGTCTCCGACCATCGCGATCTTTCTTATTCCTGCTTCAATGATAGGCTTGTGGCTCTGCGCTCCGCTTATGGTCGTTCCCACACCTCTAAACGGGACCGATACCCTGACGCGGTTGCTGGCGGTGCTGCTGCTGATTGGCATCAACGCATTCTTTGTCACCGCTGAATTTTCCATCGTTTCGGTGCGCCGCTCCCGTATCAGCCAGCTGGTGTCAGAGGGGGACGCCCAGGCCAAAACCGTTCAAAATATCCAGCGCAGCCTAGACCGGTTGCTTTCCACCACCCAGCTGGGTATTACCCTCTCCAGCCTGGCCCTCGGCTGGATTGGCGAAAGCACCATGGCCGTCATCCTGGCCGGGCTCCTCAGCCAGCTACCGCTACCCGCCGGGGGGCAGCAGGTAGCGGTCCATTCGGTCTCTGTTCCCCTGGCGTTCTTTTTGATTGCCTATTTGCAGATTGTGCTGGGCGAGCTGTGCCCCAAATCCGTTGCCATGCTGTATCCGGAGCGGCTAGCTCGGTTCTTGGGCCCAACCAGTTTGACCATTGCTCGGCTGTTTAATCCGTTTATCTGGATTTTGAACCAGTCCACCCGCTGGCTGCTGCGCCTCGTCGGGATTCAATACACCGATCAGTTTAGCTACAGTCGGCTGACCCCCGAAGAACTGCAGCTGATTATCAGCACCTCCACAGAAACCCCAGGCCTCGGGGCCGACGAACGGGTGCTGTTAAACAACGTGTTCGAATTTCGCGATATCATCGCCGCCGAAGTCATGGTGCCACGCACTCAAATTGTCTCCGTTGAGAAGCAGGCCACCTTTCGGGAAGTGCTGGCGGAACTGGCCCAGGGATGGCATTCTCGCTATCCGGTGATCGGCGAATCCCTCGATGACATCTGCGGCATCGTTGACCTCAAGGAGCTGCTCAAACCCCTGTCTGAATCCCAGATCTACCTGGATAGTCCGATCACCGACTGGATTCGCCCGGCCCGGTTTGTGACAGAATACACTCCCCTCCACGAACTGCTGCAGACCATGCAGCGCACCGGTCAGGAAATCGTCATTGTTGTGGATGAGTTTGGGGGCACGGCGGGGCTGCTGACCCTGCAGGATTTAATCACCGAGATCATCGGCGATGTGTATGAACCGGAGCAGCTCACCGATTTGCTGGTGCAGATGGTTGAAGAAGACACCTTTCTGGTCCGGGCCCAAACGGATATCGAGGTCGTGAATGAGCTACTGGATGCCCATCTCCCCTTGACCGAGGAATATCAGACCCTGGCAGGGTTTTTGATCGCCCATCTGCAGAAGATTCCTGATGAGGGCGATCGCTTAATCTACGATGGCTTCGAGTGGATTGTGCTGTCCACGGAAGGCCCCCGCCTCCATGATATTTTGGCTCGCCGCCTCGACCAAAGCCTGGATTTAATTCAAGAGGCTGCGCCCCCAGCAGAGTCGTCGGAGTCTTTCACGCTCGATGATGCCCCAGACAGCTAGCTCGACAATTAGCCAAGGCTCCCTCCCAGCCAGTGAGACTCATAAATCTCAGCGAATCTTCATATTGTTAAGCTTTATGGTAGTATCTGGGTGATTTTCGCACCTGGCTTGGCCTCGGTCAGATGGCTCCCTGAATCCCGTATAAGGAGGGGCAGGCGTGTACGAAGAAATAGTTGATACTAACGCTGAAGACATGCAAGCACACCGGAATTCGCCAGAACCTATCCGCGTGGGAGTCATTGGCGTTGGCAACATGGGCCAGCATCATACCCGTGTTCTGAGCCGCCTCAAAGATGTAGAGCTGGTGGGCGTTTCGGATGTCAACGTGGAGCTGGGTTTAGATACAGCTGGCAAGTATCAGATTCGCTTTTTTGAAGACTACCAGGATCTGATTCAGCTGGTAGATGCGGTTTGCATCGCGGTTCCCACGCGTCTGCACCATCCTGTGGGCATGGCCTGCCTCCAGGCGGGGGTCCATGTTTTGATTGAAAAACCCATTGCCGCCAGCATTTCTGAAGCCGAATCCTTAGTGAATGCGGCTGCAGCCTCTAGCTGCATTCTCCAGGTGGGCCACATTGAGCGGTTCAATCCGGCCTTTCAAGAGCTGCACAAGGTGCTCAAAACCGAGGAGATATTGGCTCTCGAAGCCCGCCGTATGAGTCCCTATTCCCAGCGGGCCAATGACGTGTCTGTAGTCTTGGATTTGATGATTCACGATATTGACCTGCTGCTAGAGCTGGCCGGGTCCTCTGTTGTTTCTTTGACCGCCCATGGTAGCCGCGCCGTCAATTCTGGCTACCTGGACTACGTGACGGCCACCCTAGGCTTTTCGAACGGCATCGTCTCGACTCTGACGGCCAGCAAGGTCACTCACCGCAAGATTCGCACCATTACTGCCCACTGCAAGAGCTCTCTGACCGAGGCGGACTTTTTA
>PYEQ01000335.1 GCA_003017785.1 filamentous cyanobacterium CCP5
GGGGACAACACTCTCGCCAGGGGAACGGCCCCTGGGGGCAATGTTTGAGAACCAATCTCAGCCGAGGGGGGCAGTTCTGATTTAGGCCGCTGGGCAACTGGGCTGGAGGATGCATTCCCGGAGTCGGCGACCTCTGGGCGACTGGTACCGATGGCAGGGGTAGGGGAATCAGGGGAATCGACGGCCGCGATCGGTGCAGACTGGCTGGACCGTTGATCTGCTGTCAGATGGTCCGTGGGGGAGTGATCCGCTGGCAGGGTCGGAGCGATCTTCTCCTGGCTCTGTGGCGCAGGACTGGCTGGGGCAACTGGGGCCGCGGCCATTGGGGATGCCTCAACCACTGGCTTTGGAGGCTCTAGGACGGACAGCTTGGTCGCAGCTAGATGGATCGGTTCTACGGCAACCTCTGTCGGAGGGGATTGGGCCGCTGTGTCTTCACTGGTAGTGGGCTTAGGGGCCTCAGGGGTGCTCGTGGCGATCGCCTGGGATGAGAATGCTACGATTTCAAGTAGGGGCATGCAGGCCAATATCAAACTGGCCTTGACGACGTTTGACACTTTTGAGGAGGCTTTCTCCTGGGAGTGCAGCCACTCATCCATCAGCCGCTGTGAGGCCAATTCTCCACGACTTGTTTCTAAATCTGCACAGGCCTGCTCATAGATATCCCATGCGGCTAGAAAACCCAAAACTTCCATTAGATGCACCCAGTAGAATACAGGAACTCGTTAAAAAAGCCTGTCTTTGCTCAGTGCAAGACAGCGCTGGGCCCTACCTTTGCCCCATTTGAAACAGCTGTCAAAAAATATCCGTTAGAAAACCTAGCTTAATCAAAGACGCAGTCAGTTTCTCGTTAGACTTCCGATAGTTGCGCTTAATTTCTATTAAAAATAGTATCAAAGCAATCTATGGGACACAAGCTGACTGCAGTTAAATGTAAACTTTTTGAACAGCTAATCGGCTACGGCTAAACCGAGAGAATACCTGCATCTTTTATCAGGGAAACTCTTTTCATGGATACCTCCACTCGGCTCGAAATTTTCGCTCCATAATCACCGCATTTTCCAGCTGCCAGTCCTGGCAGACCTCACTCCCTTAAGTCAGGAACCACATAGCGTCCGACGATGGGCTTTTGCTCCAGGTTTTCTAATTCGATCGCCTCTAAGGTTTGACTCCAGCCTTCTCTAGGGCCGGGCTGGTTTGGATTTGTCCAGAGTTCCAGGGCTAAGGTATCAAAAAACTCATGCCAGACATTAGACTCGGCATAAACCTGCAGCTGATCCTGGAATTGATTTGGGTCACTTGGTGAGCCAGCATTCTCATCGAACCTTGGTTGGGATAGTTCTCCTCGCTGAATCGCTCCTTCAACAAAGGCGGGTTCATAAACCTGCTGTTGATCATTGCAGTAGATCAAAAAATACCAGTGGTAGCTCTTGCCTACGGCTAGGGCGGCTTTTTCGCTGGACAGCTGCAGGCTTAGGATGCCTGGTCCAACGGCTTCTGGAACGGAGAAATCGACGGTATAAATATCGCGAAAGCTATCATCTTGCAGTACAAATTTCAAAGTGAACTCTGTCGCGTCGGGGGTAATTCGGTAAGGCACATAGAACCAGAAAGACGGATAGCTTGCCCCCGTCAGCGTCGCCTGATTTCGATTGGGTACGAGGGCTGTTAAGGGGGTTGGAACAGGCGGGCACAGATCGGGATTTTTTCGAACCGGCGCGGTGATTCTTTGCCACCAGGATTGGGCTTCCACAGGGGCCGGAGGCAAATACAGCGTAGACAGCACGCTAGCCAGCAATAAACACCCCAAAAACGCTCTACAGGGCCGATGTTTAGAGTTCATTTTGAAAGCCCTTTTTCTACATAGTTAGCGGCGACCCGTGCCAACCAGATCGCGATCGCCCACCTTGTTAGAACCAGAATTTTTAGGGGCGGTCTTGGCCGCTGGTCTAAAGGCTAAGGTGATCAGTCCTCCCCCGGTTGCGATTAAGCTCAAAGCGCTTGGCACCAGCGGGATCAGGCCAGCACTCAAAACCATCACCCCTGCACAGGCCGCAGTCACGGTACCAAAGGCCAGCAGGATGACCAAACCAAAGCGCGATCGCCGCCGACAGTGGCGGCCGATGATCGCGCCAGCTAAAGCCCAGGTTCCAATCCACAAACATTCACCCCAAAATGGCCAAACCCAAATCAAGGGGCGGTTTTCAAGCACGTGATTGATCAGCTGGCTGGTCATCTGGGCCTGGAGAATAACGCCAGGCAGATCGTTCGAACCTGGCGCTTCGGTTGGATAAGGAGTCTCAAACGCATCAAAATCTCGGGCGGTATTTGCAACAATGCCAATCAGCACGAGCTTGTCTTGGAGCGTCGACGGAGGCACGTGCCCCTCTAGAATCGAGGCCAGGGTGATGCGTGGAAAGGCTCGGTCTATAGCTCCCCCCTCCGTCTTGCGGTAATTCAACAGCACCTGGTAGCCATCGTAAGTCTCTAGCTGATAAGGACCCGTGGCCGGATCGAGTCGAGGAATGGCGGCTTCGTCGATAAATAGCTGTGTCCCTGCCTCCGACAAAAACACATCCTCTGGAGTGGTATTTCTATTCTCGTCAAAGGCGAGGTAGTACCGGGCCAGCTGCAGGCTAAAGGCATCGGACATGGAGCAGGGAACATTCCCAACCTCCTCCGATAGCCGACTGATCAACAAATGACGACGCAGCACCCCGTCCCGATCCCGCAGGACATCGCTGAAGCCGACTCGATTTGCCGGGATCTCGGCCGGAGGGGCCACTCCCCTGGCCGTGATGCCAGCTGTGTTGGTCTCGGGCACTTTGCAGATGCCAATTAGCCGATCATGATTGGTCATCCGTTCAGATAGTTCAGGCAGCTGGGTGGGGAAGTCACGGTAAAAATCTAAACCGATCACCCTTGGGGAACTGGTGTCCAAAAACTCTAGCAGGCGATTAAGGCGGGTATCCGACAGGGTGCCGGCTCCCTGGTCTGCTTCCCGCAGCTGGTCCTGAATGTCGTCTTCGGTGACTTCAATGACGACAATCTTTTCGTCTCTCTCCTCGGGTGGGCGCAGGCGTAGTAGGCCGTCAAAGGCAACCAGCTCCAGGGATTGCAGCGAGCCTAAAAGCCGCAGGATAATCACCACCGTGGATACAGCGAAGCTGATCAGCAGCGCCTGTAGGAGCTTGGGCTGGTGGTAAATAACCGCAGTTTTTATGGCCTCCTTAGCAAAGCTATTGGTTTCCTCAATGGCTTCGAGGCGCCCCCTGAGATCTTGGCTGGTGGCGATGAAGATTCTCTGTAGCTTTGTGGGGATAGGAGACTTCAGCTGGCTTTGCTCCAGCCAGGCCTCAGCGATATCCAGCTCCCGATCCCTCAGCAAAAAACTGTCATCTCTGCCCTGTTTATTCCACTCAGCGGCGCGCTGGAGCAAGCGGGTATGGGCCCGCACATACTCCAAATCTAGATGGATAGCCTCAAGCAGGGTGTGGAATTCACGCTCAAAGTTCCCCCCCTTCGTAAACGGCAACCACTGGATTTCAGAGATCTGGGGATGTACGTGCTCATGCTCAAAACCCTCCCGATAAATTAAGGGAATTAAGCGCTTGTTAAATTTGACGGCGTGGTCAATCTCCCATTGGCAGTAGGGCGATTCCAGGGAGTCTGGACTGATGATAAATATAAAATTATCGGCATTCTCAATTCCCGCCTTGATCTCTTCTCGCCAGGCCGCTGTAACCGGGATGTTTTTCGAGTCTATCCAAACCGAATAATCCTGCTTGACTAAGGCCTGGTGAAGCTTAGTCGCAAAATCCGTATCCCTACGGGAGTAAGAAATAAACACATCAGACATGGCCGTGCACTCCTGATTGGGTCGATACCGGGCCAAATTACTCCCCAGGGCCCTAGATGTGGTGGGTCAGTGGTAGCTGCTAGATGCAAAAAATTGGGTAGATAATCGATGGGTAAAATCCCCATCTAAAAGAAGAGTCGAAACTAGGGCAACCCACCCTACAGAGAGTCATAAATGTCCGGAGCCTAAGCGGATCTATATCCTTTTAAGAAACGCTTTGCTGGAAAAATTTGAAGGGAAGCGTGAAACGTCCATTGGCAAAATAAGTATATACTGAGCGACCACCAGATATGATTGTCAGCTAAAAAAATTAAACTGCACATTACCCGGCTAGGTAATTAGTAAGGCGGCCCAGCTAAGCCCCAGCCTGGACTTTTGAGGACTCGCTTTACGGACCCAAAATGTACTAAATGATACGTACTTTCAGGGGTCAACCATTGGTTCGATCACGATTCAGGGAGCGATCGCGGCCATACAAGCAGCGGACCTTGGCACGGAGTTCCTGTCGATTACGGCTGCTCTAAATCATCGCCAAACACATCTGCGCCGTGGGTGTGCACCGGCAGAACTGGGCCTAACAGAGCGATCGCCTGTTCTGGATCTTCTGTGACTAAATCCAGCAGATCATACTCACTACAGGGTTTCCCCGTGGAGCGGCTGACCTGGTGGGCATAGTATCGGACCTGGGCCATGATTCTGGCCTCGGACTGGCGCAGGTACATGCTTAAACAGGCCCGTCCCTGGGCGCTAGGATCGCGACCGAGGAAAAACGCTAAGGCAAGTAATAGCTTGGCTTCGTATTCGGGCAGGGTGGAAAGGTCGATAGAGCCGGGTATGGCCATGGAAAGTTCATTTGAAATCACAGCGTTTACACCAGGTCCAGCTCGGGAACTGTGGCGTTCCCTCAGGTAAAACTTCCCTTATGAACCTGGACAGGGTTTATTCTCTCCTACCAGGTGCTTTGGAGCTGATCTAAGCAATCCATCAGCTGTCCTAGACGACGGTCTAGCACGGACTGGCGGCTCAGGGTTGGGGATACCTGCTGGGCGATTTCAACCAGCTGGGCTGCGATCGCCGCTTCACTCTGACGCCATCGCCCTTGCTGCCAGCAGCGCTGCCAGTGACGGGTCGCCCGGAGCCCTGATCGCACCCCCAGGGCAACGGGTTTGTAGGTCAGGGGAGGGGGCAGCCGCTGGGGCCGATAGGCCACCTCCATGGAGGCGCACCAGTCCTGCCACTTGAAATCGAGAATCCGGGCGCTGGTGTGCACCGGAATCCAGGGCACTCGCAGGGCATCGGCGGCGATCGCCCCGTGCATGGCCTCCGCCAGCAGTAATTCGCTCTGGTCGATGGCGGCTAGCACCGGCTCCACCGGCCAGCGAGGGTCGATGTAGCGCCAGCCTAGTTTGAGGCAAAGGGGTTCCCAAAAGGCGTCGGCAACGTGGTGAATGTGGGGCATAAAGGCTACGGGAAACGGTTTGGCGCTGCTCCCCTGGAACACCTGACGAATCAGCAGGCCCCCATCGGCGATCGCGGCCCGTTGGGGAAGCCCCAGGCGCTTCGCCGTCAGCGGTCCGCGAACGCAGCTGATCTGCCAGCCGTCTGGAAGGATCGTTAATGGCTGCTCATAGCCTGCACCAGTGCTGAAGATAATCG
>PYEQ01000336.1 GCA_003017785.1 filamentous cyanobacterium CCP5
CGCCGGCCCCGTCAGCCAGGCGATTACTCCGATGAAACTAATAGCAACCCTGAAGGAACTCATGCCGTCAACCAGACACGCTAAGGTTTTACCCAGTGCAGGTAGAAATTCTGCGGTAAGCGTAACAGGACTTCAGCATCGAGTCGCCAAACCATATTAATTTCTATTGCTTGATGGCCGAAACCTGCGCCTAATGGCTGATGAAAAAGTAGGCGGTAAACTTCGCTTGAAGTCAGCCGACGCCATCTTAATTCCCTCAGTTCATAGGCTCCCATGAACGATATTTCCCGAGGTTTACGCTTGCTTTGTCGGCCCATCAGTCGCGGGCTTCCAAGGCGGCTGGCACTGTTGCTAGGCCTGATCAGCTTTGGCCTCACCCTTGGCCTCGGTGCCCTGCCCCCAGCCAGTGCAACTCTGCCCCCTGGGCTGGTTGCTCAGGCAGCTAGCCCAACCCCCCAAAGCCTCGCAGATCAAGCTCGGCAGCTATTCGCAGCCCAGGACTATGGCAACGCAGCGCGGCTCTGGCAACAGGCAGCTGATTTGTTTGAGCAGGCCGGCGATCGCCTAGAGCAGGCCCGCAGTCTCAACAATGCGGCCCAAGCCCATCAGCAGCTCGGCGAATGGCAGGCGGCGAGTCAGGTGATTACTACCAGCCTCAATCTGTTTGCAGCTGATTTAGCCGCGAGCCCGGTCACCCTCGGCCCGGAGACTCTGCAGGTGGTGGGGCAAACCTCGGCAGTGCAGGGTTCTTTAGCTCTAGCCCAGTCTCGCCCCCAGGCCGCCGCCGAAGCCTTTGAACAGGCTGTCACCTACTACCGAGCCGCTGGCGATGCTTCAGGCGTCCTACGCCAGCAGGTGAATCAGGCCCGGGCCCTGCAGGCCAACGGCTATTATCGACGGGCGATCGAGCTGCTAGAGGCGGGCGACCTCTCCACGGCGGAAGGGCCCGCCGCCGCGATCGCTGCCGGCTTGAGAACCCTGGGAGAACTCAAGCGGGCCGTGGGGGAATTGGCCGCTGCCCAGACGGTCCTGGAGCAAAGCCTGCAAATGGCCCAGCAGATTGGAGACAGATCGGCGATCGCCGCTGCTCAGTTTAGTTTGGGCACTACGGCGGTAGCCCTGGAACAGCCCGACCAGGCCCAGGCTTGGTTCGATCAGGTGCTGCGCAGCGACCCCACCCCGGAACTGGCCGTCCAGGTAGGCATTGCCCAGCTGCGGCTGATCGCCAACTTCCCTGAGCCCACCGAACTGGCTCTCCAGCTCGACCCGCTGAAAACCAAGCTATCCGCCCTGCCCCCCAGCCGACTGCGGACCTATGGCTACATCGATGCCGCCACGGTGCTGATGCAGCGGCCCGAGACAGAATTTTATTCTCCGGCAGCCCGGTTTCTGGCCCAGGCCCGCCAAGACGCTCAAGCCCTGGGGGACATCCGCGCAGAATCCTATGCCATGGGCACCCTGGGGCAGCTCTATCGCCGCACCCAGCAGCTAGAAGAGGCAGAAATCCTGACCGAAAACGCCCTGGCCCTGGCCGTTAAGGCCAATGCGCCGGAGGTCAGCTATCGCTGGAACGCTCAGCTGGGTTCCTTGAAGCGGGCAGCGGGACAGACCCAGGAGGCGATTAACCACTACACCGCCGCCGTCAGCACCCTCCAGTCTTTAAGAACGGATTTGGTGGCAATCAGCGACGACGTCCGCTTCAACTTTCGAGAAATTGTCGAGCCCATCTACCGGGATCTGGTGGATCTGCTCACCGCTTCTCCCCAGGCCCCTCAGGCCAATCTGCTGCAGGCCCGTGACGTCATTGAATCTTTACAGCTAGCAGAACTGGAAAATTTCTTCAGGGAAGCCTGTCTGGCCGTTACCCAGAAAATCGATCAGGTCATCGACAGCACCGAGCAGCCCACCGCTGTGGTGTATCCGATTATCTTGGGCGATCGCCTGGAGGTCATCCTCAAGCTACCCCAGCAGCCCCTGACCCACTACGCCGTCCCGATCGCCCGCGCCGATCTCGAAGCTCAGCTGGCTCAGTTACGAACTGATCTGGTGCTGCCCTACACCCTCAAGCAGGTGCAGGCCGAGGCCGCTCAGCTCTACGACTGGCTGTTAAAACCCGTCGAATCCCAGCTGGCCAGCCGCCGCATCGATACCCTGGTATTTGTCCTGGATGGGGCCCTGCGGAATATTCCCATGGGGCTACTCTACGACGGCGACCAGTATCTCATTGAAAAATACAGCGTCGCGATCGCCCCTGGCCTCCAGCTAGTTGACCCCCAGCCCCTGAGCGATCAGGCTTTAGCGGCGATTACGGCGGGCTTGAGCGAAGCCCGCCATGGGTTTGCCGCCCTGCAGTATGTCGAAAACGAAATCAACCAGCTAGAGAACACTCTCTCTAGTCAAGTCCTGTTAAATCAGAATTTCACTGAGAGCAATCTGGCCGGGGCCATCAGCGATATTTCGTTTCCTGTGGTTCACCTGGCCACCCACGGTCAGTTCAGCTCAAATCCTGAAGAAACCTTCATCCTGGCCTGGGACAAGTCCATCCTGCTCGATAGTCTGAATCAAATCTTGCGCAGCAGCGAACAGAGCCGCACCAGCGCTATCGAGCTCCTGGTGCTGAGCGCCTGTGAAACGGCCAGTGGCGATCAGCGGGCGGCCCTGGGGCTGGCTGGGGTCGCCGTGCGGGCCGGAGCCCGCAGCACCCTGGCCTCCCTGTGGAGTCTCGATGACGAAACCACCGCTCTGCTGATGGATCAGTTCTACAGGGCTCTAAAAACCCCGGGAATTACTCGAGCGGCTGCCCTACAAGCGGCGCAAACCGCCATTCTCAACAACCCTCGCTATGAGCACCCGCGATACTGGGCGCCCTACGTCCTGGTAGGTAACTGGCTTTAGACCTCAGTCGGACAATTCTGGCAGGGGCATGATACTGCGTAAAACAGCATTCGCAGGCTCCGGGATAGGGCCGGGCATAATTGAGGAGTATTTTGCCTGGTTTACCATGAGCTTTCCCGCTAGAGTCGCTGACTGGCTTGAAACCCACTGGGTAGCGCCTGCCTATGTGGGCTGGGTGCTGCTGGGGCTGACGGTGTTTTTCTTTGCAGCAGCAACCAACACCCTGGCGGGCTGGCTCTACGTGATGAGCGGGGTGCTGGCAGCCCTGCTGGCGGTGTCGGCCCTGCTGCCCCCTGCCAATCTCAAAGGGTTGAAGCTACAGCGGCGATCGCTACGGCCGGTGAGCGCCGGCGAAACCCTGCTGGTGGAACTGGTGATTGAAAACACGGGGCGTCGTCCCAAAAGTATGGTGCAGCTGCAGGATCATCCCCCAGCAGGGCTGAGCAAATCTGGCCAAGAATCGCCGACCAAAGCGATCGCCACTCTAGCACCGGGAGCCTTCGAGCGCTGGGCCTACGAGCTACCTGCGTCAAAGCGGGGTGTCTACACCTGGGAGCGAGTCGATCTGCGTACCGCCGCCCCCCTGGGATTGTTCTGGTCCCGTCGCCACCGCAGCGCTAGAGCGATCGCCACTGTCTACCCGCAAATTTTGCCCCTGCGGAGCTGTCCCCTTCTCGATGCATTGGGCCAGGATGCCAGTCGCTACTGGCAGCAGGAACTCAACCCCCGCCCCGCTAACGAAGGGATTACCCGCGCCCTCAGGCCCTACCGCTGGGGCGACCCAATTCGGTTGATTCACTGGCGCTCCAGCGCTCGCCAGGGGGATCTGCGGGTGAGGGAACTGGAACAGGTGACCACCGGCCACCACATCACCATCGCCCTGAACACCGCCGACACCTGGGACGAAGAATCATTTGAGCAGGGGGCGATCGCCGCAGCCTCGCTGTTCATGTACGCTGTGCATCAGCAATATTCCGTTGCTCTCTGGACCCCCAGTTCAGGCATTCAGCAAGATCAGCTGGCCGTACTCTCCACCCTGGCAGCGGTTCAACCGGGAGACACGCCAACCGCTACAAAACCCTCCGGCGCGGTAGTCTGGCTAACCATGGGCCGTATCCCTGAAAATCTCGCCCCCGGCAGTCGCGTCATCGGCTGGCGGCGCTCCAGTAGCGACACCCCCAACACCCGCTGGATTGACCTTAAATCTCCCCTGCAAGGCCAGCTTCAGGCATTGCGCTAAAACTTCAAAATTTCACTGCATTCCTCCCACGCTAAAAGACGATAGATAGAGTGAACACAGCCTACCGCTTCCCTGCCGATGCGAAGCGCTAATTAACCTGGGCCAGACCATCCCTTCCGCGAGGTCCAAGGCGGCAACTGTTTTTCCAGCCTCCCTGCAGAAGGACGCCCCTGGTTGTAGGAGTCCGAGGGGATTTTGCTCCCCTCGGGCGGTAAATTTGGCTTTTAAGCACTATTGCGGCCTTACCAAAGTCTCTATCAAATCCGTCTCCCAACAGAACCAGTCTTCTAACGAGGAACCGTCCCTTGCCTCATCCCAACTATCAATGGCAGTCTAGGGACATCCTTTCCCGTGCCTATCTATGCCTCCGGTGGTTGCAAAAATTTTGACGGCAGTGGTGGCGATCGCGATCGGCAGCGGCGGCGTGATTGCCCTGTTCTACGGGGCCAATCTGCTGGTGGAACGGTGGTTCCAGGGCAAAGCCAAAAAGCAGATTCTGCCCTGGATCTATATGGCCCCTGCCGTTACCATCCTGGGGGCCTACCTGGTAATTCCCACCCTGCTGACGGTCTACATCAGCCTGTTTGACGCCCGCTCTGAAAACTTCATCGGCCTGACCAACTACCTCGACCTGTTCACCGACAAGGTGATGTGGCAGGCGTTTCGCAACAACATTCTGTGGCTGGTACTGGTCACCGGGGTCAGCGTCAGTTTAGGGCTGGTGATTGCGGTGCTGGCGGATCGGGTGCGCTACGAGCGGGTGCCCAAGACCCTGATTTTTCTGCCCATGGCCATCTCCTTTGTGGGGGCCAGCGTGATCTGGCGGTTTGTCTATGATTTTCGTCCGGCGGGCAGCGCCCAGATTGGCCTGCTGAATGCGATTGTCACTCTGCTGGGCTTTGAGCCGGTGGGCTGGCTGGTGGAGCGTTCCATCAACAACTTCGCCCTGATCGCCATCATGATCTGGCTGCAAACCGGCTTTTGCATGGTGCTGCTATCGGCAGCGGTGAAAGGCATTCCCGACGAAATCATCGAAGCCGCTCGCATCGACGGAGCCAGCGAATGGCAGATCTTCTGGCGGATCACCATCCCGATGATTCGCTCCACCATCGTCGTCGTTTCCACCACCATCATCATTCTGGTGCTGAAGGTGTTCGACATCGTGTTCGTGATGACCGCGGGCAACCAGGGCACCGAAGTCATCGCCAGCCGGATGATCAAAGAAATGTTTAACTTCCGCGACTACGGCCGAGGCAGCGCGATCGCCGTCATCCTCCTGCTGGCCGTTATCCCCGTCATGGTCGTGAATATCAAGCGATTCCAGGAACAAGAGGCGATCCGATGACCACTACCC
>PYEQ01000337.1 GCA_003017785.1 filamentous cyanobacterium CCP5
CCTAGAGCCCGACGCGGTGGTGGGAGAGGCCACCTGGCAGGAACTCTATCGGCGGCGATCGCAGCTTTTCCCCACGCCTGCACCGACGGTATCTCCCACTCCCACCAGTTCCCCAACTCCGACCACCTCGCCCACCCAGCCGCCGACCTCCGGCACCGGCCAGCGGGCCCGCATCGTGGCTGATATCCCGGCTGGGGAAGAGGTGCAGGTATTTGACGGGCCCGGTTCTGAATATGCCAGGCTTAGAATCCTGTCCAATGGTTCAGAGGTGGTGACCACAGGCCGACAGTCGGGCAACTGGACCGAGCTAGAAGATGGTGGCTGGGTGTTTTCTGCCTGGGTACAGCCGATTTAGGGACGGCGGCCTCGAACCGCAAGAATCGGGTGGCCTTGGATGATCGCGACGCATACAGTAAGGGCGTAGCCGTTTTGTGAAACCGATGACCTCCCCCATAGCCCTGGTTGACACCGCCATCCATAGCCGCGACACTTACGACCGCATGGCCCAGGCGATCGCGTTTATGGCCCAAAACCATCGGCACCAGCCTGATTTAAGGGTGATCGCGGAGCATGTTCACCTCAGCGAGTACCATTTTCAGCGGCTGTTTACCCAGTGGGCAGG
This sequence comes from filamentous cyanobacterium CCP5, assembly GCA_003017785.1. GTDB lineage: Bacteria > Cyanobacteriota > Cyanobacteriia > Phormidesmidales > Phormidesmidaceae > CCP5. The sequence goes on from PYEQ01000337.1 coordinate 623, forward strand.
CACCAGCCCCAAGCGGTTTGCTCAGTTTCTCACCCTGGCCTATGCCAAGGCCAAAATTCAGGAGACCCGCAATCTCTTGGAGGCTTCTCTAGCATCGGGGCTGTCGAGTCCGGGGCGGCTGCACGATCTGTTTGTCACCCTGGAGGCGATGTCGCCGGGAGAGTTCAAATCGGGCGGGGCCGGACTGCAAATTCGCTACGGCGTTCACCCCACCCCCTTCGGCGACGGCCTGATCGCCACCACTGCCAGGGGCATTTGCAACCTCCAGTTCTTAGACGGGGGGGCTGGAGGAACAGTGGAGTCGTATGTGCGATCGCTGTGGGCCAATGCTGAAATCAGCCGCGATCAGGCGGTCACTGGGGAGATCCGCGATCGCATCTTTTCCCCAGCTAAGAGCGACCCGGCCCTGGCCCTCCACGTCAGGGGCACTAACTTCCAAATTCAGGTCTGGCGCGGACTGCTGGGGATTCCCCAGGCTGGGCTGATGACCTACCAGGGACTGGCCCAAACCCTGGGACGCCCCACGGCAGCCAGGGCCGTGGGCAATGCTGTCGGCAAAAATCCGGTGGGCTATCTGATTCCCTGCCATCGGGTAATTCGCGAGTCGGGAGCCCTGGGGGGCTACCGCTGGGGGTTAGAGCGCAAGCGCACCCTGCTGGGCTGGGAGGCGAGTCAGCAGGACATTTTGGAGAGCCCTTGACGATGGCAGCCCCAATCTCAGGGCCGGTCTATGCCCTGCGCCTCACTCCAGGACAAGACTTACGGACGGCTCTGGCAACCTTTGCCCAAAGCCATCAGCTCCAGGCGGGGGTGATTCTGACGGCGGTGGGCAGCCTCCAACAGGCGGCCCTGCGGTTTGCCGGAGCCGATGCTGCTACGGTGCTAGCGGGTCCCTTTGAAATTGTTTCCCTGGTCGGTACCCTGTCGGTGCATGGGCTGCACCTGCATGGAGCCGTTTCTGGCCCCACCGGCGAAACCATCGGCGGTCATATCATGGCGGGCTGTCGAGTGCATACCACCGTGGAGCTGGCGATCGCCGATCTGCCCAACTATCGGTTTAAGCGCGAGATCGATCCGGCCACTGGCTATCGAGAACTGGTTATAGACTTCTAACCCGGACCATGGCCCGATCAAATGCCCAGTCTGCGGAGGGTATTTGGCCCGACCACGCCATCTACTACCAGGCCATTGTCCGCCTGAAACTGCTTGACCGCAGCCTCAGTGGCGGGGCCAAATACGCCGTCGGGGATAGTTCCATAGGCCATCCGCGCCAGTGCCTGCTGCACTCGCCTGACATCTTCTCCGGTCATAGGGGGATTATCCAGGTGCAGTGGTCGTTCCTGGGGGCCTGCTTGCTGGAGGCGGGCCCAGGTATTTGGACCGATAATCCCATCGGCCACCAGACCGTTTCGCCGCTGAAAGGCTTTGACCGCCTCCGCTGTCGCCGGGCCATAGATACCGTCTGGGTTGAGGACAATTCCCTGGCGCACCAATCCCTGCTGGGCGTCAAGAACGTCCTGGCCCTGCAGATAGGGCTGGCTGAGGTGCAGAGTCCGGCGGGACGCGAAGGAACTCTGGCCCGAACTCTGGCCCAGGTAGGTTTGGGCAGCTTGACTGAGGTTGGAGCCCGGCATCGGAGTGCGATCGCCGCTGCTCAGGTAGGCTAGGGCGGCGGCACTCAGATCGACGCTGGGGGTGCCTGCTAGAAATAGCCGAGCCTCTTCCAGGCGACGGCGCAGCAGCCCTTCCTCGACCCTGGAACCGGGGTTACGATACATCACCAGAGCCGATTCCAGGGTGGCCCAGTCTTGTTCCCGCAGCACCCGGGAAATCGTTTCAAAGCCTGGATAGCCATAAAAATGGGCCCCGAGATTGTAAGCAAAGCTCAGGACCGCCCCCTGCTGTGGCTCTGACAGGAATGACCAGCCCGGAATTTGGGCCTGGGGAGGTAAAAATTCCTGTTCTAACTGCCAGATCAGCAGATCGTCTGCTTCCTGCCGGGTAATGGTTTCCTTGAGCTGAAAGGGACTGCCGTCGCGTTTACGGGTACTGCCCCAGCCAACCGTGTAGGGTTTGCCGCCGGTGCGCGGATCGGCGTAGGCTTCCAGGCGCAGGCCCTCGAATTTCTTGATTAAATCAACACCGGATAGCGGAATCTTAGCCATGGCTCGTGCCCATCGGTCCATTCCCTTTGAGCCTAGTCTGGCGGCCCCAATCCTCACCCTGAGCGTCATGATCTGTAACCGTTGGGGAGGCGGATGGCGATTCTGGAGAGATTTCTCAAGCCCCCAAGCGGGTGGCCGAGAAGGATGATCAAAGCGACTCCGGCCCCCTCAGCCTACAATGGGGCGGCGGTCAAAAGTTTTTGTCCCAGTGCCCTACTCTTCCGGAAATGTCGAATACATTCTGATCAACGCGGCGATCGGCGTTGGCATTGCCGCCGATGCGGTGATTGCCACCATTGGCAGGTTTCGACGATTCGGTCGGATTCAAGATGCCCTCACCTGGGCGGCGGCGATCGGCCTCACCCACACCGTCTTTCCGATGATTGGCCTGATTGGCCTGTGGTATGCCGCCAGTTCGTTCCCGTCCCTCAAAGCCGGTATCTATGGGGCGGGATTTTTGGTGATGGTCTGGTTCATTACGGAGGTGATTCGAGAGGTTGCCGGGTTCGACGACGACGACGGAGATGCTGCCAATACGGAGCATGACCTGCTCTACCGGTTTATCTCCAACCATTCGAAGTTTTGGGCCGCCGTCTGGGCCGTTTCCATTGATGCCCTGGTCACGGGGCCCGGCAAAACCGCCGCCACTGCCCAGTGGACCCAGGCCCAGGTGCTGGGCAGCTTCCCCCTGGTGGGGGTGGTGGTCTTTGGCCTAGTGATGCTGAGCGCCTGGCCGGCGATCGCCCTGCACCGCTACTGGAAAGCCAATAAATTTACCGACCCCCAGGGGCTGGCCCGATTTACCGCGATCGGCTCCTGGATTGAACTCAGCATTTTTCTGTATTTCGCCTACCTGGCGGTGTCGGAGATGGTGGTTGCCCTCGGCGTGCGCCCAGCCATCAGTGAATTTCTCATTGCCGGTGGCTTTAGCGTGACGACAACCGTTATTTTGCTGCTGATTCTATGGGAGCGGGTATGGGGCACCCAGCTCCATGAGGCTGAAGAGCTGCTGAAGCAGTGATTGAAGCGGTGAAGCCTTTCCCTACCGGCCCAAGACGGCGGCGCCGTCGTAGAAGTAAATTCCGGCTACGCAGCCGGTCATCATCGTAGCCAGGGTGCCCGCCCAGAGGGCCTTCCAGGCAACGGAGTTGATGTCGCGGCGGCGGGAAGGGACGATCGCCGACAGGCCCCCGACAAAAATCCCCACCGAGGGAATGTGGGCAAAGCCGCAGAGGACATAGCTAATGTTCACCAGGGCGCGATCGCTAAGGGCCCCCTCAGCGGTGAGGTTCGCCAGGGCAATATAGGGGGGAATCGCGGTTTTTAGCAGTCGCTGGCCGATCAGCACCGACGCGGTCCACAGCTCGTTCCAGTCGAGGGACACCCCGGTGAGAAAGGTTAGGGGCAAAAACAGCACCCCGGTAATCACGTCGAAATTCACGTAGGGAATCTGCTCCAGCAGGGCCAGTAGCCCCAAAATGGCGATTAGGGAAGCGGCAATGCCGATCGCCAGCTTCACCCCATCCAGGGCCCCGACGATCAGGGCGTCCATGGGGCCGGGGCTGGCCTCCGCCTCCGTGTCCAGGTCGGGCACGCCGCCGAGGGTGTCGGGCACCTCCTTTTCGGGCACCAGAATTTTGGCCATCACGAAGCAGGCCGGAATCGTCAGGATCGACGCAGACATCAGGTGGCCGGCAATGGTGGGAAAAATCGGCTGCAAAAATCCCGCATAGAGCCCCAGCACCGTGGAGGCAATGGAGCCAAAGCAGGAGGCCAGAATCGCGCACAGTTCGCTGCGGGTCATGCGCTCCAGAAAGGGCTTGATGGCGATCGCCGACTCGATGCCGACAAAAATATTCGCCGCCCCCGCCAGGGATTCGGCCCCGCTGATGTTCATCGCCCAGCGAAAGCCCCGGGCAAACACCCGCACAATCGGCTGAATAATCCCCAGGCTGTAAAGCAGGGAGAAAATCGACGCAAAGAAAATCACCTGGGGCAGGGAGCGAAAGGCAAAGATGTAGCCCAAATTGATGTTGTCAGCCCCCAGGCGATCGCCCGGCACGGGCCGAAACTCCGGGGTCAGCGCCCGGGCAATCCAGCGCCCGGCCCCCTCTGGCCCCACCGGGTTAGACGGGGGCACCAGAATCGGGCCAAACAAAAATCGGGCCCCCGCATCGGCCGCCGCAATCAGACCGTTGAGCACATCGCTAACAATGACCACCAGGTCGCGGGTGAGGGGAAACAGAAACACCAGCAGGCCCACCACCAGCTGGATGCCAATCCCCCAGGAAATCACCTTCCAGGGCACCGACTTGCGATCCTCAGACCCCAGCCAGGCAATCAGGCACAGCCCTACCATGCCCAGCAACGAAATTAAGCGCAGCACCATCAGTCCTTGTCCTCTGCAACCAGCCAGACCTTCTGATTTTGCCTTAAAACGATCTCAGCAAATGCCCACAACCCTAGTTAAAGCCGGCTAATTTGGGCGGGTGCTTAAAACTTCGACATCTCCAGCATCACCCTGACCCATAATGGAAGGGCCGGTCGCCACCCCCCTATGGACGCCTTTTCCCCTGTTCCTCCCGCCTGGGCCAAAGATGCCGCCCACGCCTATGAATTTCACTGTCCCCGCTGTGGCAGCAGCAGGGCCCACGCCCAGCCGCATTCGCAGTGGTACAACTCCTGCCACTTACGGCG
>PYEQ01000338.1 GCA_003017785.1 filamentous cyanobacterium CCP5
CTAGATAGCGACGACATTATTTCCATGCCCGACAAGTGGGAGTACCCCTGGTTCGCCGCCTGGGATCTGGCTTTCCACTGCATTCCCCTGGCCCTGGTAGATCCGGGGTTTGCCAAGCAGCAGCTGGATATCATGACCCGGGAGTGGTACATGCACCCCAACGGCCAGATGCCCGCCTACGAGTGGGCCTTCGGGGATGTGAATCCGCCGGTCCATGCCTGGGCCACCTGGCGGGTGTACAAAATTGACCAAAAAATCTCGGGCAAGGGCGATCGCCCCTTTCTAGAGCGAGTTTTCCAGAAGCTGCTGCTGAACTTCACCTGGTGGGTGAACCGCAAGGATGCCGAGGGCAACAACGTTTTTGAAGGGGGCTTTCTGGGGCTGGACAACATCGGCGTGTTCGATCGCAGCGCTCCCCTGCCCACTGGCGGCTACATCGAGCAGTCCGACGGCACCAGCTGGATGGCTATGTACTGCCTGAACATGCTCACCATGGCCCTGGAGCTGGCAAGGGAAAACCCCGTCTACGAAGACATGGCCACCAAGTTCTTTGAGCATTTCGTCTACATCGCCGATGCCATGAACCACATGGGCCAGGACAAGACAGAGCTGTGGGACGACGAAGACGGCTTCTTCTACGACGTGCTGCATCTGCCCCAAGGGGAACGGCTGAAGCTAAAGGTGCGATCGATGGTGGGGCTGATTCCGCTGTTTGCGGTGGAAACTCTGGAGCCGGATCTGCTGGAAAAACTGCCCGGTTTCTCGGAGCGGCTGGAGTGGTTTGAGGCCAATCGGCCCGAACTGAGCCACAACGTTGCCTCCTTTGTGGAAGAAGGGGTAGGCAAGCGACGGCTGCTGGCGGTGGTCCATCCCGACAAGCTCAGGCGAATTTTGGTCAAAATGCTGGACGAGCAGGAATTTCTCTCCCCCTATGGTGTTCGCGCCCTCTCCCGCTACCACCAGGACCATCCCTACAGCTTCTACACCGACGGCAACGAGCACCGGGTGGACTACGAACCCGCCGAATCCAGCACGGGGTTATTTGGCGGCAACTCCAACTGGCGGGGACCGATCTGGTTTCCAGTGAACTACCTGCTGGTAGAATCCTTACAAAAGTTTGACCACTACCTGGGCGATCGCTTCCAGGTTGAGTGCCCCACCGGGTCGGGGATCTCCAAGTCCCTCTGGGAGATAGCCCTCGATTTAGAAGACCGGATGATTCGGATCTTTCTAAAGGATGAGTCGGGGCAGCGACCGGTATATGGTGGCATCCAGCCCTTTCAGCAAAACCCCCACTGGCAGGACTATATTTACTTCCACGAATATTTCCACGGGGACAACGGTGCGGGCATCGGGGCCAGCCATCAAACCGGCTGGACGGGGCTCGTGGCCAAGCTGATTCAGCAGTACAGCCAGTACACAGATTGATGGCCATCTCCGATACCCTCCAGTCCCTTGCCAAGCTGCTCTCCGGAGCCTTCGACAATCAGGCCCAGGCCCTGGCCGAACCGGCCTGGTATGTTCACCTGAAGCTGTGGCATCGCTGGGTCGAGCTGTTCGAAGACAGCATCACTCTGTTTATTGAGCAAATCAGTGTCGCTTCGGGCAAGCCTCCCTACCGGCAGCGGCTGATTCGGCTGCAAGCCATCGATGGCCATCTGCTGGGTCGCTACTACGGCCTCAAAGATCCGGAGCAATTTCAGGGAGCCGCCACCCAGCCCCAGCGCTTAGCTGGCCTTTCTCTTGAAGATTTAATTGACCTGCCCACCTGCCGGGTACAGATTCGACCGGATCCCTACGGCTTCACGGCCCGCATGGCCCCGGATCAGCTCGGCAGTTTTGAATATCAGGGCCGCACCACCTATCTCAGCCTCGGCTTCGACATTGGTCGCCCGCCGGAGGCCGGAGGCAAGGTGCAGTTCGCCATGTATGACAAGGGTATTGACCCGATGACGGGGAAAGCCACCTGGGGGGCTCTAATGGGACCCTTCCGCCTCGATAAGTGCCCGTAGCCCTCGGCCGTTCGCTTCGGTTATCCCCACCGGACTCAGGCTGGAAGCCAGCTCTTCGGGATATGAAGTCACTATAATGAGAATATATCGTAAATTTTTGTAACACATCCGAGGACTGCATGGATACTGTTAATCTCGACCAGGTAGCGCTTAAGCTCCAAAGCGAGGACTCCAAAGACCGGATGTTGGCCCTGGCCTCCCTGCGCAACGTGCCCCCGGCCCAGGCAGCCCCCCTGATTCGCCAGGCCCTTGATGATGACAACCTGCAGATTCGATCCATGGCCGTGTTTGCCCTGGGGCTAAAGCCTGACGATCACACCTATGATCTGCTGATCAATATTCTCAAGTCTGACCCCGACTATGGCATTCGAGCCGACGCCGCTGGCGCCCTGGGCTACCTCGAAGATCCCCGGGCCTTCGATAGCCTGGTTCGAGCCTTCTATGAGGATGTGGACTGGCTGGTGCGCTTCAGCGCCGCCGTGGCCCTGGGCAACCTGAAAGACCCCCGCGCCCACGATGTGCTGATCGAAGCTCTCAAGAGCGATAAGGTGGTGATGCAGCAGGCGGCGATCGCCGCGATCGGTGAAATCGGCGATGTTGAGGCTTTAACTGAAATCCTGGCCTTTGCTCAGTCTGAAGACTGGCTAGTGCGCCAGCGCCTGGCGGAGGCTCTGGGCAATTTGCCCACTCCCAAAACTGAATCGGCCCTGCGCTACCTGGCCAAAGATCCCCATCCCCACGTATCCACGGCGGCTAATTTATCTCTCCAGCGCCTCGCCGATCGCGGCTAATGGAGACTCAGAGGGCGATCGCTGACCCCGTCAAATCCAGGCATTCCACGGCAGTAATTATCATTTTGAAAACCCAGCCATTCGGCCTGAATTGAAACCCCAGCCGTTCGGCCTGAACGGTGAATTATGTGATGAAACGCCAAAATGAGAGTTGCTGATTCTGAGGGACAGCTCATGTCTTGATGGCCACCGCCCATCGCCGTGTCATCAAGGTTTCGGGTTAGTATGAAAAGCAAAATTTAGTCACAGAGAAGTCGTCATGTTTATAGATGAGCTATCCCCCCTGTTTCGGGAATGTGTCAGCCATCCAGCGGCGTTTCTAGGCGGGCTGGCCTCGGGCCTCCTACGCATTGACCTGTCTGATGATCCGGTCAAGACCTGGTTAGAAAACCAGGGTGCAGCTCCCGCCCCTACATCCCCGGCTGAGAATAACGGCAATGGCGGTGGTCCCCAATCCATCTCCATCGACTAGCCCTAGCTATGGAGCTACAGCCCAGCGGCTTTCTGACAAAACGGTCCTAGCGGGTTCTCAAAAGCTTTAAGCTAGAAGCTGTTTTGGCCGTTGATAAAGAACCTATGCAAGTTGCCACCTGGAACGTCAACTCCATTCGCAGTCGCCTAGACCACGTGACTGGCTGGTTGAAAGATCACCCCGTTGATCTACTGTGTCTCCAGGAAACCAAGGTGGTTGACGATGGCTTTCCTAAGGATCCATTCCAAGAACTGGGCTACCAGTGCTATGTCTATGGCCAAAAGTCCTACAACGGCGTGGCCCTGATTAGCCGGGAACAGATTCCGGTTCACCTGGGCTTTGGGGCCATCCTCGAGGCTGAAATCGTCGGCGATCTCGATGACCAGAAGCGGGTAATTGCAGGCATCGTTGGGGACATCTGCGTGGTCAACCTCTACGTGCCCAACGGATCTTCGGTGGGTAGTGACAAGTATGACTACAAGCTGCGCTGGCTGGCGCTGCTCAAACAGTACTTGGCAGCCCTCTTAGACAAACATCCCTACCTCAACGTCTGCGGCGACTTCAACATCGCCCTAGAAGATATCGACATCTACAATCCCGAAGGTAAAGAGAAGCACATTATGTCCTCCCCCGTGGAGCGGCAGGCTCTCCAAGATGTCCTCAGCCTGGGCTTCAAGGATGCCTTTCGCAAGTTCCACCCTGAGGGTGACCATTACAGCTGGTGGGATTACCGGGCTGCTTCCTTTCGCCGCAACCTGGGCTGGCGCATCGACCACCACTACCTCAGCCCCCCCCTGTACGATCGCGCCACCGCCTGCGCCATTGATGTTGAGCCCCGCAAGCTTGAGAAACCCAGCGACCACGCCCCCGTGATCGTGGAATATGAATAGCCCTGATTGATGCCGCTTTTAGGCAGAGGGTAAGATGATCAGCAGTTCAGGCCACGATTCTGCCTAAGAAGCTATCGCTTCTAGAGTCAGTCTGTTAAGAAGTACGGAACAGGGCATGGCAACCTCCCATCTGGCTCCCAGTGTCCTCTGTGCGTCTGTGGTTCATTAGGGAGTACGGATTGGATGGCAATCTTACACGGCAGCTGGCTGCCCGAAGCGCAGCGGTTCTTTCTGTGGGGAGAAGCCTGGCAGCGAACTGAACCGGCGGCGACAGAGGTGGTGCTGCCTCACCCCTACACGATGGGGCGATCGCACCTCTCCGACTGGCTCAAAGAGCACGCCGTCAGCGAGGGGACTGAAACCAGCGATGCCACCGCCCTGGTGCTGCCCAAGAGCCTGTGGAAGCAGCTTTCAGAATCGACCCAGGGGGCTAAACGCAGCTCCAAGCAAAAAACTGCGGGCTGGGGGACGGCCCAGCTCTCCCTGCCGTCTCAGCTGACAGAGGCCGGGCTCCTGCCCGTCCATTCAGCTGCCCAGACTCCTGATGAAAACGAAGCCGCCGAAATCCAGATCTATCCCTGGCAGGTGCAGGGCTTTTGGCTGACCCCGGCAGAGGCCCTGGGCGTTCTTTCTCACCTGCCCCTGGGCTCCAGCGCCATGGGCGAAAGCTCGATCATCGCCAGCGACCTGCGCTACTGGGGCCATGTGTGTCGCTGGGGGCTCGACCTGCTGGCCAGGGGCAAGTTTCTGCCTGGCATTGAGCTCTCCAGCCAGCGCCAGACCGCCTTTTGGCAGCCCCTGCTGGACAGCGCCGTAGACCAGGAGCGGCTACGGCAATTTTCCCTGGTGATGCCCCATGGCTGCCTGTTTTATCGCCCCCAGGCCCAGACTGATTTTCCGGCGGTGCCCCTGCGGCCCCTGCCCCAGAGCTACCTGACGGATTTTTTGCAAAGCCTGGTGGATGAGTGGCTGCGATCGCTGGCCACCCTCCAGCCGGTACCGGCCACCACCCCCCTGAGCAAAGAACTGCCGGTGCGGGAATGGCTGCAGGGACTCTCCGGTAGCCCCAGTATCGATGCCAACCCCGTTACCCTCTCCCGCCTGAGGGAAGCCCTCACCACCTGGACGGCCCCCCTGCAAACCCGGCGGGAAGATTACCGCCTGAGTCTAGAGCTGATTCCCCCCGACACCCTGGGGGAGCCCTGGCTGCTGACCTATCACCTCCAGGCGATCGCCGACCCCGACTGGCAGATCAGCGCCGAGGACATCTGGCAGCACCCGGTAGAGCAGCTGCGCTGGCAGCAGCACACCATTTATG
>PYEQ01000014.1 GCA_003017785.1 filamentous cyanobacterium CCP5
CCTCGGTAACTTCTTCTTCTGGCTGTTCACCACCGGTGAAACGACTGACTAGCTGACATCCACTCAAGGAAAAACTAGCAAGACTGGCTAATACAACAGCAGTGCAGCAACGCATGACAGGTTCCCCGGAATTGGCCCACAATGACACGGAGCATAGACAAATTACCAGCAGTCTTAAGCTCAGACCTGTTGGCCCCTCAACGATAGCCCAATTGTCTGAAAAGATCACATTGTGTTGGAGATAGTTTCAGGGCCGCAATCAGGCCTCACCCATAATCAGGCGGAGACGTTTGAGGCCTTGCTTGACCCGTCGTGACACCGTCACCGCACTGATGCCCAACCGTTCAGCCGTTTCCTTTTGGGTCAGGTCTTGTAAAAATACAAATTCCATGACCTCACGGGTACGAGTCTCGAGCTGATGCAGGGCCCCCTGCAAACGAATCTGGTCTTCCTGAGCCAGCTGAAAACTGCGATAGCGGGGGTCAGGCAGCAGATCCCCTAAGGATGCGGAACCGCTTTCTTCATCCTGTACGGGGGCATCGAGGCTGAGGGGAGAACGGTTTCGACCAGCCAGTTTGACCTCTTGCCATTCTTCTTGAGAAATCTCCAGGCAGGTGGCTATTTCCGCATCGGATGGCGATCGCCCTAGGTCAGCCTGAAGCTGACGAATAACCCGCCTAGATTGGCTCTGAAGTGCCTGCCAGCGACGGGGAATGCGCATCGAAGATCCCTTGTCGCGTAGATAATGTTGAATCTCACCGCGGATGTAAGGGACGGCGAATGAACTAAAGGCATAGCCTTTACCCATGTCAAATCGCTCAATGGCGCGGATAAGCCCTAAACTGCCCACCTGCATCAGGTCGTCATAGTTTTCGCTGGACTGATTGAGCCAATGATGGGCTTCTCGTCGCACCAAACCAATGTTCATGCGCACGAGCTGATTGCGAATGTCAGCAGACCGGGTAGCGTGATACTGCTGAAGTAGTTCTAGAGTGTGGCCCTTTAGATCGCGTCTAATTTCAGTCTGCATAGCTAAGTTAAAGATCGAACTTCCCTTGCACCCACAGCCCTACCCTAATGGCCCCTCCTACTCCGATCAATCGCATTTCCACTGAGATCGATTATGGTCAGCAATGGCTGAAATGACGCGAAAATTGTTCACCTCAAACATTTTCTTCATTGAAATGTCAGAATGCTGTTGCTCCGTGAGAGTCATGTAAATCGATTTAGAAGCCCATGGATAAAGGCTTTGGGTTGGACGATGGGCTAAATCAATCAACTTAAAGTTCCAAAGCTGCGCTGAAGTAGGCTGTGCTCAAACGAGCCAGATGCTGAAAATGCCGTGACATAAGGACCTAAGTGTTTTCCGAAGCTCGGTTATGTATTTTTACAAAAAACATGCTGATTGCGTAAAGTCTAGGCTTAGCTTCATGTCTGCTTCATCGCTGACGTTCTGGGCAGCGGCTTTGTTTCTCTGTCCCCACGTTTCTCTGTCCCCACGTTTCTCTGTCTCCAAAAAGGGAGGCTCCGTTTGTTAGCTAAGCGGGGTATAACCCAGCCCAGATCGGGAACGGTCGTTTTTTTGGGGGCAAGGCTCTAATTCTGGACTTGGACAGGATGTTAGATGGCAACGGTTGGCAAACTTTTATTGCAAACTGATCCTGACTGGATGGGTTAGCGCCTAGGCTGCTTGTTGTTGGCAAGATGGCTTTTCCTGCGGTTCAGGTTGGGGTGTTTCGGCAAATTCACCGTTCAACAGGACCATTGCAAGGGAGAACCGGTTTATGAAATTGGCTTACTGGATGTATGCGGGGCCCGCCCATATTGGCACCCTGCGCATCGCCAGTTCTTTCAAGAACGTGCATGCCATCATGCATGCTCCCTTGGGAGACGACTACTTTAATGTGATGCGATCGATGCTGGAGCGGGAGCGTGACTTTACCCCGGTAACTGCCAGCATTGTCGATCGCAACGTGTTGGCGCGGGGATCCCAAGAGAAGGTCGTCGACAACATTGTTCGAAAGGACAAGGAAGAAACCCCTGACCTGATCGTTTTGACCCCGACCTGCACCTCCAGCATTTTGCAGGAGGACCTGGAAAACTTTGTCCAGCGGGCAGAGCTAGATGCTAAGTGCGATGTCCTGCTAGCAGATGTTAACCACTACCGGGTGAATGAGCTGCAGGCCGCCGATCGCACCCTGCAGCAAATCGTGGAACGCTACCTGGGTAAAGCCCGCAAGCATGGGGATCTGCCCCAAGGCAAAACCGAAAAGCCTTCAGTCAACATCATTGGCATGACGACTCTAGGCTTTCACAACAACCACGACTGCAAAGAACTGAAGCAGCTGATGGCGGCCCTAGACATTCAGGTAAACGAGGTGGTGCCGGAGAAGGCATCGGTTCATAATCTCAAGAACCTGCCAAGGGCCTGGTTTAATCTGACCCCCTATCGGGAAATTGGCCCCCTCACGGCTCACTATTTGGAGTCTGAATTTGCCATGCCCTGTGTGGATATCACGCCCATGGGCATCGTTGAAACGGCTCGCTGCATTCGGGCTATTCAGCAGGTGTTAAATCAGCAGGGAGCCGACGTGGACTATGAAGGCTTCATTGATGAGCAGACTCGATTTGTCTCCCAGGCGGCCTGGTTCTCGCGATCCATTGACTGTCAGAACCTGACCGGCAAGAAAGCCGTCGTGTTTGGAGACAGCACCCATGCGGCGGCCATGACCAAGGTCTTGGCTCGGGAAATGGGGATTCACGTAGTGCTGGCCGGGAGCTACTGCAAATACGATGAGGCCTGGTTCCGGGAGCAGGTGGGCGAATACTGCGACGAGGTGCTAATTAGCGAAGACAATGGGGCGATCGCCGATCGCATTGCCCAGATTGAGCCCGCCGCCATCTTTGGCACCCAGATGGAGCGCCATGTGGGCAAGCGGCTGAATATTCCCTGTGGCGTGATCGCCGCTCCCATCCACATTCAAGACTTTCCGGTGGGCTATCGGCCGTTCCTGGGCTATGAGGGAGCCAACCAGATTGTCGATCTGGTGTACAACTCCTTTACCCTGGGCATGGAGGATCACCTGCTGGAGATCTTTGGTGGCCACGATACCAAAGAGGGCATTACCAAAACCATGTCGGCGGATTCCGACCTGTCCTGGACCAGGGACGGGCTGGCAGAACTCAACCGCATCCCCGGCTTCGTCAGAGGCAAGGTGAAGCGCAACACGGAGAAGTTCGCCCGCGATCGCGGCTTCAGTGAAATCAGTGCTGAAGTGCTCTATGCAGCCAAAGAGGCCGTTGGGGCTTAGCTAGCCAGTGCCTGCATTTAGGGACTGACCATCAATCAAAAGCGCTGGGCTCTGCAGCAGCCCAGCGTTTTTTTGCAGCATCCGAGGATCTAAGCGGATCTTGGGAGGGCTGCTTTTGACTGTCAGGCCCTAGCAAAGAAATAATTCGGCGGTCCTTGCAGAGCGTCAAAGGCGCCTAGGATAGCTGTGATTAGCTAGCGGTATGAGTCAATGCAGCGGCATCCAAGACAGTTTTTCGCCTCCCTGACTATGGCTGCGATCGCTGGGGTCCTAGGGGCATCGGCAGGGGCTCGCCTCCCGATCATTTCCCAGCCATCCCAACTTGCCCAGAGCTATACCGACATCATTGCCAACACCCTGTATCGGCACTATCAGCTCAAATATCCGGCCCCGGTGATGACTACAGGACTTTCTATTCAGCAGGCAACCCGACTGCAGGTGGATCTGATTGGTCGGCTGAGCCCAGAACTGGGACCAATCGTAGGCTTTAAGGCGGCTCTGACCAGCCCTGAAGCTCAGGCCCAGATAGGGGTAAACCATCCACTCTACGGCTATTTACTTGAAGAGATGCTGCTAGAGAGTGGGGACAGTGTATCCCTGGGATTTGGTGCCCGCCCCATGGCCGAAGCCGATTTGATGGTGCGGGTAGGTAGCGAGGCAATTAACTCAGCGACAACCGATGCAGAACTGTTAGCCAGCCTGGATGCTGTTATCCCATTCATGGAGTTGCCGGATCTGGTCTATCGGGCCGGGGCCGCGATAGATGGCACTGCTCTGATAGCGGTGAATGTAGGGGCCCGCTATGGAGTGATGGGCGAACCGATCGCCCTAACACCCACGGATGCCTGGATGACTCGTCTGGGAAATATCCGAGCTCACTTGTTTAATGACGCTGGCCAGACAGTTGCCACGGGGGAGAGTTCTCAATTACTGGGTCATCCCATCCAGGTCGTGCGGTGGTTGAGAGACTCCCTGGCTGCCCAAGGAACCGAGCTGCGCGCTGGCGATCTGCTGTCCTTAGGCTCCATGAGTGCTCTGGTGCCCGTCGAGGCGGGGAGAATGGGCGTCCGCTACTTTGGGCTGGCCCCTAACCTGCCCCCGGGGCGATCGCTAGACATTTTCATCAACCTAGAACCGCCAGAGTAGCGCAAGCACCGGCGCAAAATTCTGAAAATGTAATATTAAATACTTTTTACCTCCGCTCCTCGACACCTCAGCTGAGGTAATCTGAATGTGTGAGATAATTTCAGTATCAGAGAATACTGTTTCTAGTGGAAGAGGTGTCTATGCGTAATCGAAATTCTGAGCAACAGCGCCGTCGTCAGGTGATTGAAGAACTCCGTCATCAGCTCCGCTACGCCAACGAAACGGAACGGGCTCAAATCCGCCAGGAGTTGAATTTCTGGCTGAGCTACCGCTAGGGACTGGGTAGCCATTACTATCCCTAGGCGAATAGGGCCGCTGGCTGATGCTTCGGTCGGTGAGAATCTGCCTCTCATCAGCGGCTGGCTGGCGCAGGTTTTTATATTGACGGTAGCGATGGCCAGGGACGGGCGATGGCTGCTAGGCTCGCTGGGAAGCCTATAGCTAGATGAGCCGTGCCCTTTAGCCTTGATCAGGTGGTGCCCTGGGGCAGATCCTTCCAGGAGTATCTGCAGATGTTCAATTTGACTGCCGTCGAGCTAGGGAGTTCCATTCTTGGCTGCGGCGATGGGCCCGCTGCCTTTAACAGTGAGTTAAGTCGGCGCGGGGGGCAGATCGTTTCGGTCGACCCCCTCTATCGGTTTAGCCGAGCGGAGATTGCCCAGCGGATTCAGGTGACATCGGCTGAGGTTCTTGAGCAAACTCGCCAGCATCAGCAGGATTTTGTCTGGCAGGCGATCGCCTCGCCGACCATGCTAGAAGAGGTGCGCATGGGGGCGATGGCTGAGTTCTTAGCCGATTTTGAGGCTGGACTGGCCGAGGGGCGCTATCTGGATGCTAGCCTGCCCGAGCTGCCTTTCGAGAACGGCCAGTTTGATCTGGCCCTATGTTCCCATCTGCTGTTTCTCTATGGCGCCCAGTTCGATGGGAACTTTCATTTAGCCGCCATTGGCGAAATGTTGCGGGTCGCCTCAGAGGTCAGAATTTTTCCGGTGCTGGAGCTTGGTAATCTGCCTTCCCGACACCTTGAGAGGGTGATGGCAGTTCTCAAAGACCAGAGGCGGCAGGTTTACCTGGAAACGGTCGGCTACGAGTTTCAAAAGGGCGGGAACCAAATGCTGGTCATCCGTTAGCCCCGATGGCTCCGGTACCATTGGTCTGAACCCAAAGTCTTTTGCTTGCCCAGATGGTGCCAGTCTCTACCCAACCCACGTTCTATACAGAACGCCTGGTGCTACGGCCGTTTTCCCTGGCGGATGCCCCGACCGTGCAGCAGCTAGCCGGGGACTGGCAGGTAGCTGCCAACACCCTAACCCTTCCCCATCCCTACGCAGAAGAGGTGGCGATCGAATGGATTCGCGCCCATCCTAGGGGATATGCCGATGGGAAAGAGGTGGTTTTTGCGATCGCCCTGCCCGACAATACTCTGATTGGGGCTATTGGGCTGGGCATTGTCAAGGAATTTCAGCTGGCCGAGCTGGGCTACTGGGTAGGCGTGCCCTACTGGGGAAAAGGCTACTGTACCGAAGCCGCCAGGGCGGTGGTTGACTACGGCTTCCGGCATTTAGGGCTGAATCGCATTCAATCAACCCACTTTAGCCAAAACCCCGCCTCGGGTCGGGTGATGGAGAAAGCCGGCATGACCCGAGAAGGCTATCGTCCCCAGCACACCCGACGGTGGGGGGAGTTTCACGATATTGTGCTCTATGGCATCTTGCGACAGGACTGGCTGAATCCTGCCGCTACTCCAGACCGATAGGTCAAAATAGTCCACAGCACCAATGGTTAAGCAGTGAAAGGACTGGATTGAGCCATGAAATATGTACCCACGCTTCTAGCCGCAGGCCTAGCCGTAGTCTGGCAGGCTGGGGCTGTTCGAGCCTTTGAAGCAGCCGATTTAGAACGTCTGCTGCGCACGAACGAGTGTGCCGGATGCGATCTGAGGGGAGCCGATCTGCGCTACCGGGACCTCAGCGAGGCCAACCTGCAGCGGGCAAATCTGGAAAACGCCAACTTTTATCGAGCTCAGCTCAACGACGCCAATCTGGTCGGTGCTAATCTGGCCCATGCCAACTTTGGCGAAGCGAGCGTCCAGGCCAGCCTGCTTAACCTGGCAGATATGTCTCGCAGCAACCTGGCCTATGCTGATTTCACCGGGGCATCCCTATACGGAGCCGTTTTGAACGAGACTTACCTGGAAGAAACCGTATTCGTGCGGGCCCTGCTGGCGGGGGCCGATATGCGGCAAACCAAAATCATCAGCGCTGATTTTTCCGATGCTATTCTCTGTGGGGCCGAGATGTCCTATGGAGACTATCGGCAGGACTGTTAGGAAGCTGACTGGTGAGGATGGAGAGGCTGTCTACTGTGCCACCAGGCTTGGGTCTCAGGGGATAGCTTGACCGTGTAAAGGGTGGTGACAAAGGAATCGGTATGATAGCCCTGACCGGTAATTTCTACGCTGTAGGAAGGATAGCGCCGGGTGGCCATATCGGCTACAAACCGTCGGCCAATCCGCCGCCAGCTGGGCTCTTTGCCGCGCCATTGGAGGCGACAGCAGGGCCAGGGTAGTTGTTCTCGATCAAACAGCCGACAGC
This sequence comes from filamentous cyanobacterium CCP5, assembly GCA_003017785.1. Classification (GTDB taxonomy): domain Bacteria; phylum Cyanobacteriota; class Cyanobacteriia; order Phormidesmidales; family Phormidesmidaceae; genus CCP5. Next base: position 7,052 of record PYEQ01000014.1, read on the forward strand.
AGGGGCCAATTACCCGGTAGGTGAGATGAGCACCGGGGCTATAGAAGATGTGGCCACTGGGCCAGGGATGGTCTAACGCCTCGGGCGGTATCATCGAAACAGAAAATTATGTAAACGGTTCTGACGTTAGAGTTTAAGGGATTTTTATGGCTGAGCCAATCACCGCTGCGGTTAGCGATCGCATCTGCAAGCACATGAATGACGACCATGGCGAGGCGGTTTTAATGTACGCCCAGATCTACGGTAGGCAGCCGGAGGCGATCGCGGCCGTCATGGATTCCATCGATCCGGAGGGCATGAACCTGACAGCTACGGTGGGGACAGCCACCCTGCCGGTACGAGTCCCCTTTGACCACACCTTAGAGGGGGCTGAAGACGCCCACCATACCCTGGTGGCGATGCTGAAACAGTCTCGCAGCAATGCCTAGGATGCATGTCCCCGCCAGGCAATGCCCCAGCCCCGACCCGAATGACAGCCTTGAATGACCGTAGCTATGAGCGTATCGATTCGATTTTTACCCGACGATGTGGTCATCGATGCAGAGGTCGGGGAGCCCCTTTTAGCCGTAGCTGAGCGGGCTGGAGTAGTAATCCCGACTGGCTGCCTGATGGGATCCTGTCACGCCTGCGAAGTTGAGATTGACGGCGATGACGAGCCCATCTGCGCCTGTATTTCGGGGGTGCCTAGGGGACGTTCTAGCCTGACTATAAATCTCTTTGTTGATCCAACCTGGTAGCCATTCCAGCCTCAAACCCCAGTTTTTGCGCCAACCTCGCCATTGTCGGTTCGGTTCTGACTACTCAACTTGGGTCATTGGGTTGTTACAGTGGGAACAATTAAGTAAAGAGACGTAACACATAGAACGGCATTGCTGCCGTCGCCACCAAGTGAGGTATTTACTGTGAACGATTTCTCCAGCCACAACCAGTCAGATTTTTTCGGAGACGCCAAAGACTCTGAGGTTAAGGGAAGCACCAATATGTTGCTGGAGTACGTCCAGGCAATGAGCCCTGATATGATTGCTCAGCTTTCTAAGCCGGTTTCCACCGACGTCATGCAAGTTATGGAGCACAACATTATTGGCCTGCTGGGCGGGCTGCCTTCCCATCATTTTGACGTATCGGTGACCACCAGTCGTGAGCATCTTGGTCGGTTACTGGCCTCGGCCATGATGAGTGGCTACTTTCTGCGAGGAGCTGAGCAGCGCATGGGCTTTGAGCGGGCTATTATGTCAGCCGACGACGACGACGAGTAACGTGCTGACCGCTGCGATCGCGCCCCTGTGAACTATCGAAAAACTTCATCCCAAGTTGCTGACTCGACAGGTTTCTACGGAAGCCTGTCGAGTTCTGCTATGGTCGACTTTCGCCAGCAGCTTTTAGCCTGGTACGGGGTTCGTGGGCGCGATTTACCCTGGCGACAGACCCAAGATCCTTACGCGGTCTGGATCTCAGAAATCATGCTGCAGCAGACCCAGGTGAAGACGGTACTGCCCTACTACCAGCGTTGGCTAGCCCAATTTCCAACGGTGGTAGATTTGGCGGCGGCTCCCCAGCAGCAGGTTCTCAAGGCATGGCAGGGATTGGGCTACTATGCCCGGGCCCGCAATCTGCACCGAGCCGCCCAGCTGATTGTCGAAGGCCATGGGGGGGAGTTTCCCGACCAGCTAGAAACCGCCATGGCATTGCCTGGCATTGGCCGCACCACCGCCGGGGGCATCCTGAGCTCGGCATTTAATCAGCCAGTGGCGATTTTAGATGGCAATCTGAAGCGGGTACTCGCCCGACTGATAGCCCTAGAAGTTCCTCCCCAGCGGGCCCTCAAGCAGCTCTGGGATTTATCTGAACAGCTCTTAGATCGCCAGCATCCTAAAGACTTTAACCAGGCCATGATGGATTTAGGAGCGACTCTATGTACCCGCCATCGGCCCGCTTGCCTGCTGTGCCCGGTGCGATCGCACTGTCGCGCTTACAATCTGAATGTGCAATCGGAGATTCCTATGAGTGAGCCCCGTGGTCCCCTTCCCCACAAGCAAATCGGTGTGGCGGTGATCTGGAATGAACAAGGCCAGATCCTCATCGATCGCCGCCGCCAGGAAGGGCTCCTGGGCGGGTTGTGGGAATTTCCGGGGGGCAAGATTGAACCTCAAGAAACCGTTGAAGCCTGCATTTGCCGGGAAATCAAAGAAGAACTTGGCATCGACATCGCCGTAGAGGAACGACTAATCGCAGTCGACCACGCCTACAGCCACTTTAAGGTCACCCTAAATGTGCACCACTGTCGCCACCTGTCGGGAGAACCCCAGCCCCTCGAGTGCGATGAGGTGCGCTGGATTGAGTTAGCGGAAATTGATGAATATCCTTTTCCCCAGGGCAATGTCAAGATTATCGAGGCCCTGAAGCAGTCGGTAGGCGATCGCCCCGATCTCACATCTCGGTAGCAGCGGGCTTTCCTTCGCCCAAGAGGGCCGGTTTGCCGACCCTGAGGATTGGGTAGAGATCCACCACCTGTCCGATCACAGCCACGGCGGGGGCGCTGAATTCGGCCGCTGACATCTTCGCCACGATGTCATCCAGGGTGCCTACCAGCTCTTCCTGTTCGGGGCGGGTTCCCCAGCGCACCAGGGCGATCGGCGTATGATTCGGTAGACCGGCCTGGCTCAGCTCGGCCAAGATGTTGGGCAGATTGCGAATCCCCATGTAGATCACAATGGTTTCGGCGGCGCGGGCCACCGCCTGCCAGTTGATATCGGGTCGGTACTTGCCCGCTGCCTCATGGCCGGTAATAAACATCACCGAGGAGCTGTATTCTCGGTGGGTAACCGGAATACCGGCATAGGCTGGGGCGGCGACTCCGGCTGTAATCCCAGGGACTACCTCCACCGGCACGCCCGCCTCCACGAGGGCTAGCATTTCTTCACCACCGCGCCCAAACACATACGGATCCCCCCCCTTCAAGCGGACGATTACGGCGTGGCTTCGGGCTTTTTGCAGCAGTAAGTCAGTTATTGCTGGCTGCAGCATTGAGTGGTTGCCCCGACGCTTACCGGCATTGATCACCTCCGCTTGAGGGGTGATCATCTGCAGAATCGGATCGCTAACCAGAGCATCGTGAATGACGACATCAGCACATTCCAGCAGGGTCTTACCTCTTAAGGTAAGCAAGCCCGGATCCCCTGGACCTGCCCCAACCAGATAAACTTTGCCAAAACGAACAGTCTGATTCAAACCGGCCATAGTTTGCCAACCGTAGATAGCTGTGGAGAATCAATACCGCAGTGCCGTCAGCGACATGGGTAAAGTCGTCACGCTACCGCGGTTCGCGCCATACATGGCCAGATCACTGACCAGCAGGGCCATTTCCTGGGTGGCTCCCAAGGGCGGCAGCAGACGGATAGTTATTTTCGGAAACCGCTCGGCGAGTTCCTCGGTCACTCGGGTCAAGGCATCGGTAATGCCTCCTGTAAATAAAAAGTAGGGCAGAATGGTGAGTCGCTGATGACCAGACTGCATCATTTGAATCACCTGATGCTCCAGATGGGGAGGGACCGACCAGAATGCCGTTTCGGCCCCTAACTCCTGGGCTAATTTTTCGACAGCGTGGTTGCCCCTGGGGCGGCGACTACCGTGGGACAGCAGCAGCCAGGCATCCGCAGCGGCGTCACGGATTCGGCGGCGGATCAACTGCTTGATCCCCGGATGGCTGCCCAGATGGGGACACACTTCTAGGGATAGCTGTTCGCCGATCTGCTGACGAGCGAGTTCCACCTGTGCAGGAATATCGTCCATTACGTGGACCCCCTTGAGCAGGAACAGGGGCACGATACGAATCCGCTTCATGCCAGCGGCCTGGGCTCGCTGGCTAAAGTCAATGATTTGCTGGCTGAGGGGCAGTATCCCTAGCTCTAAACAGGCTGTACCCACAAGCAGGGGCAAGGGCCTGGGGGCATTTTCTGCCGATGGCTGAGGCCCGGTGGGATAGGTTTCTACGTCGTCCTGGGGCATTCGCCTCGGGGCAGATCGACTCGGTCTAGGGGGCGATCGCTGCTCCAAGTCTTTACGCACGAGGTGGGCAATGCGGTTCATAGCCGCTTGAGGCCTGGGATCGCGGCTCCCATGGGAAACAAGCAGATAGGCCGTGGGCTGAAACGCAGACATGAGCTGTACCCTAGGTAACGCTATCGAAATCAGCTGCTCTCTCGAAGTCAGGAATAAACCAAAAAGAAATCTGAGTTAATCATTATAGGCACGCCTTTCAAGGCCCCTGGTATCTAAAGCGTCAGTTCTCCTGAGGGGGCGCCCGGAATTGGACTGAAGCATGGTGGTGTTTCAGCGTCATTGGCCCAGCGGCGTCAGGGATGGCCGTTAGGGAGCGGCGGCTATTTCGATCGCCTTATAGGTGAAAAACTGGTTGAATATCCCCAGGGTTTCGACCTGGTAGGCAGGCAGCACCTCTAAATTAGGAACCGTCAGCTGAGTGCGATAAATACTGAAAAGAACAAAGTTTTGCACCTGGGTATTGCCCTGGATGACTGTCCGCAGGGTATTTTGATTGGCTTCCAGGAGCTGATTACACTGCTGTCTCAGCAGGTTACCGAAACCAGCGGGCAAATCGGTGCAGACGTTGCGGCTCAGGTAGTTTGAGAGCCGTCGGGTAGCATATTGCTCGTAGGCCATCCGGGAAGGATTCGTTAAAGCCATAGCCCCCACCAGAGCACCCAGGGCAATGCCGACTAGGGCACAGCTGCGGAAGGCGCGGTTTCCATTGGGATGGGGCATGGCTACTGGGGAAACGTTTGAGAGCAACAATTCCTTAGACTGCAAATATCGGGACCTGTTTCTAAGGAGCCTCAATACTCTTAGCTAAAATGTAACCCACATGGCCTGCGGTTAAGCCTGGGTGTTATATTAGAAAGCGCATTTATGGCGGGTGTAGCCAAGTGGTTACGGCAGTGGATTGTGGTTCCACCATTCGCGGGTTCGAATCCCGTCACTCGCCCTGACTCTGGAAATCACAAGGCGTTTAGGCCGATGCTCTATCGGGTTTCCTAGAATGTTCCTGTTGCTCTCGCTAGATGCTCCAGATCCCCTAGTAATGCTCCCATATGGTAAGCAACCTCTCTGAGGCAGACAGGCTGCCCACCGTCCTGCCCTGCTAGCCGAAACCTCCCTACTGGTCGGAGGAACAATGTTTCTATTGGGGCAGTTGCGACTGGGAAAGCCGATTCGCTTTATCCTCTATAAGCGGCGCTGAAACTCTTGCTGTACTTAGGTTTCAGTCGCTGATATAAAAAATCCTAAAAACAGGGCTGGCGCGATTCGAACGCGCGACCTACCGCTTAGGAGGCGGTTGCTCTATCCTGCTGAGCTACAGCCCCAGGCTTCTTGAAATTGTACAGCGCGATCGCGCCCCCGTCAGGGCACAGACGGCCCGAGGAGAGCAGAGGCAAATGTAATCGCCCATTGACAAATGCCCTTGACTCAACCGAAGAAAACCGTAGCATTAACTACATAACCAACGTTCATCCCGCTCACATGAGCCATCGGGACGGAAGTAGGGCAACCCCCGAAGGAACGCGCCTCCCTGCACTCCACTAGAGGCGATCCCCATGTCATCCGAATTCTTTGCTGGTTCCGAGTTGATTGTGCTCGATCCCGGCTCGGCCCTGTGTTTTCTACTCTCTTTTACCGGACTTTGGTCGGCTAAAGAGCCGTTTCAGCAAGACTCTTCCCAGCCAGAGCCCATATAGCCTAAAGCCTTGTAATCAAGGGATATTCAGCGTTCCCTCAGATGCTCAGCTGGATAGACCCATCTTTGCTTCTGCTCAATCCTCCCATTGTCTCTCTTCAAATGTGGGGGGCTAAAAACGGTGTTGCTATGCTTAGACCTTGCAGATTGAGCCTTTGGGTTTGCTGCCTGCTGACTCTGTCTTTCATCGGCTATGCCCGACCCTACGGCGGCCCTGACAAGCCGGTGTTGACTGTGCAGACGCGGCAGGTTTGCAACGGACCGGTTTAGATGGGCCTATCGCTTCCGGGCGGTGCCGATATACATGATGCTGGTGTGGCGATCGCACTCCGCCCGAAACTCCCCCGTTCGCCAGAAATAGCTGAGTCGGCGTATCTGTTCTATGGGGTTGCGGCCAAACAGATCAAATCCGTCCAGGGTCACGGCGTCGAAGCCGGTCTGGTGCAGGTAGCGGCAGAGGGTTTGGGGCGGCAGAAACTTGCGCCAGTCATGAACCCCCCGGGGGATTTGCCCCAGCCAGTTTTCCAACAGCCAGATCATCACCAGCCGCGACTGCCAGGTGCGGTTAATGGTGTCGAAGCAAAATAGCCCTCCCGGCTTCAGTACCCGGCTAATTTCTGCCACGGTTTGGGCCGGATTGGCCACATGCTCCAGCACATCCACACACACCACCCCATCGAAGCTATCGGCGGCGAAGGGCAGGCATTCTGCATAGCCGTCGTGATAGGCGATCGTCAGTCCGCTTTGAAGACTGTGGGCCTGGGCGGCCTTAATGCAGTCCGCCGACTGGTCGATGCCGGTGACAATCGCTCCCCGGCGGGCCAAAAATTCGCAGGTATAGCCGCCGCCACAGCCCACATCGAGCACCTTCAGCCCCCCCCAGTCAGGCACAGCGCCATCGAAATAGTCAAATCGCAAAGGATTCAGCTTGCTCAACGGAAAGATGGTGGAGGTTTCATCCCACCACTGGGGGGCTTGCTGGTCATAAAATGCGAGGTTGTTGCGCGGCATAGCTTCCGTGGCTAAGGTTTCAATTGTTCTGCCCGTGGTGAATGAAGCGACCTGTCTGGGCCGCACCCTGAGGTATTTGCAGATTTTAGACCCTGCCTGCCACGAAATCCTGGTGGTGGACGGAGGCAGCGACGATGATACGGTGGCGATCGCCCAGTCCCACGGAGCAACCGTCATCCCTGCTCTCCATCAGGGCCGTGCCGCCCAGATGAATGCCGGAGCCCAACAAGCCACCGGAGACATTCTTTGCTTTCTCCACGGGGATACCCTGGTGCCTGACGACCTGGTTACCGTGATCGAAGCGACCCTGGCGAACCCCAAAATCGTCTGCGGGGGGTTTATTTCCGTCATGGCCGGAGCCCAGACGACCCGCTGGGGCATCACCCTCCACAACAGCTTCAAAACCCACTACGCGCCGCTGCTGTTTCGCCCCCATCGCTACTTTCGCGGGCTGCGGCTGCTGTTTGGTGACCAAGTAATGTTTTGCCGTCGGGCCGACTTTTGGGCCTGCGGCGGCTTCGATGCCGCCCTGCCGATCATGGAAGAGGCCGACCTGTGCTTAAAGCTGTGTCGCATTGGGCATATCCGGCAGGTGAATCGCATCGTGCAGTCCTCCGATCGCCGCGTGGCCCAGTGGGGACCGCTGAAGGCGAATATGATTTACCTGGCGATCGGGTTTTTGTGGGGCATCGGATTGCCCGCCACGACCCTGAAAAAATTCTACGAAGACGTGCGCTGATTCAGCTGCCAGCTATAGGGCAGATAGGCAATCTGGGCGGTGGGCGGCGGCTGGACACCTGTGTAGTAGAGGTTGATGTAGGCCGAAATCGAGCTGGCCACGGTGAGGAAGTCAGCCCCGTACCACTTGAAAATTTTGCTGCAGTAGAGAATCTGACTGGCGGGGTCGTAGCGCACCTTGTCGGGATTGTTGATGAACCGGTGGGCGTCTTCCTCAAGCTGCATGGGTAGCAACTCTGGCCAGTAGGCCGCCGATCGCAGCAGCGGACAGCCCACGGAAGCGCACACCAGGGCAAAGTGCATCCGGGGTTCTGAAAATCGCTGGCGCAGAATTCCGTGCTCAATGCCGTTGAGGCTGAGCTGGCGTCCGTTGAGGGTGTAGAGGTCTTGGTCAAAGAAGCGCAGAAAGGCCAGCCAGTTGGGAATGCCCAGAACTCTAGGGCGTATGGATCGAATCGGATATTGCTGCAAGACCTGCCGAATGCAGAGGGCGTTGTACAGGTTGAGCAGAAAGGCGATCGCCCCGTCTTGGCCCATGGCGTCAATATCGATGGCGGCGATCGCGGCCAGCCAGCGGTCTAGTGCCGCCTGGGATTCCCGCTGCCAGCGGCCATAGTCAACTCGTCCCGCATCATCCACATAGTCCTGTAGCATCCGATCCCAGGGGGCAAAGTCTACCATCGCAGCCGCGTTGATTTCGATTCTTTAACCATAGGCGCTGGGGTGAAAACGGGATAGGCTGCGGAGGTTGAGAACCTGGAGATGGGGTCATGGGCTGGGCCGCGTTTTTCACCAAACCACTGCGATCGCTGGCCTGGGGCTGGGTCAAGCGACTGGTGCAGAAGCAGTTCCCGGGAGTCGCTAGTCTCTCTACCGCAGACCTGGCCCAGCAGCTCGCCCATGGCGATCCACCGCTACTGATCGATGTGCGGGGAGAAGAGGAATACGCCGTTAGCCATTTGCCAGGGGCGCTGCATTTGCCGAGCGAGGCGGCGATCGCCCAGGCTGACATTCCACCGGATACTCCCCTTGTGCTCTACTGCTCCATCGGCTATCGTTCGGCTCGGCTGGCCGAAAAGCTGCAGGAGACAGGCTACTCAAAGGTCAAAAACCTGGAGGGCTCGATTTTTGAGTGGTACAACCAGGGGCGTCCGGTGGTGGCGAATGGAGAGCCGGTGCAGCGGGTGCATCCCTACAGCTTCACTTGGGGGCTACTGCTTGAGGAAGGCCAATAGGCTGATGCTAAGTGGGGGATGATGGGCGGTTGCACAGACTGGGATCGAGACTGCGATCGCGGGGCGATATCGATCAACGTCGATATTTTCTGAGCCAACATATTTGTGCTTGTCTAACGTTTACAATCACCGGACATCGATCATTCTTGCTGGCAGATAGCAGATTGCGAAGATCCGGGGCATTGCGGTCGTTAGACTGCGTTTATTTGCCTCCCGCAACATCAATAAACGAGCCTGTTGTGTAGGAGGCTTCATCAGAAAGTAGCCATAAAATTGCATTTGCAACTTCACTGGCTTGTCCTCCCCGTTTCATCGGAAGCAAGTCTTTGACACGTTCAACCCGATTAGGCTCACCGCCATCGGCATGAATATCGGTATAGATAAAACCAGGACGTACCGCATTAACTCTGATGCCTTCGTCCGCGACTTCCTTGGACAAGCCAATGGTCATAGCGTCGATTGCCCCTTTTGATGCCGCATAGTCAACATACTCACCTGGGGAACCCAAACGCGATGCAACTGAGGAGACATTAACGATTGCTCCACCTAGTCCTCCTTGCTTGATGGACATTCGTTTAATCGCTTCTCTTGCACACAAGAAACTTCCGGTGATATTCGCTGTAAAAATCCGGTTTAGACGAGCCGCGTCCATGTTTTCAACTCGCATTTGCTGCTCTAGAATTCCGGCATTATTCACCAAAGCTGTAACCCGACCGAGTTGGCTGTCCACCATCTCAAAAAGGTGATTAACCTGATCTTCAGATGCGATATCAGCAGCAATAGCGATCGCACATCCCCCCATCTTTCCAAGCTCATCGACAATGTTTTGGGCTGCTGCTTGGTTGTGTAAATAATTCACACAAATTGCGTAACCCTGTTTGCCGGCAAGTAAAGCGGTGGCGGCACCGATACCACGACTCCCTCCTGTAACGATTAAAACTTTTTCCATTTTTTTGACGGGCTGTTAATTACACTGTTGCCATGATATAGAGAGAGTCCAATGAAGATCAGAGAGCAACCGTAGGTTGGGTTAGAGCGTTAGCGAAACCCAACGGGGCAATAAGTCTTTTCGGAATACTTTGAATCGACAGTAATGTTAGTTTTCTTCGTCAAACCAACCTAAGATGATCAGCGATCGCACTTTTTTGTCGTGATACAGAGGGAGTTCAATCGAGATCAGTTTGGATTAACGTACAGCCAAATCATGTCTACAAGCTCAACGAGAGAAGCTAAGCAATCTAACGGTGAAGCTCAACGGCGTTAGGTTAACCTCTGAGCTCTGGCCGACCACCTAATGGCCGTCCGTTGCAGCGAGGTGTTAGCCTGCTCTACACTTAGATATACGCAAGCAGTCTGTATGTATTATGAGCTATCGCGACATTATTACGATTGAGCCTGATAAGCGTGGTGGCAAGCCTTGTATCCGGCGGATGCGGATTACAGTCTACGATGTTCTAGGTTGGCTAGCGGCAGGCATGTCTACTGCTGAGATCATTGATGACTTTCCAGAATTGACGGAAATCGATATTAGAGCCTGCTTGGAGTTCGCGGCTGATCGCGAACATCGTTTAGTTGCATCGGTGAGTGCTGCTTGAAACTGCTGTTCGACCAAAACCTTAGCCGTAAGCTGGTCAACCGGTTGGCTGATATTTTTCCTGAATCCAGCCACGTTCAATTTCACAACCTAGCTGAGACAACAGATACTGAGATTTGGGAATTTGCTAAGCTCAATGACTTCTGCATAGTGACACAAGATGCAGATTTCCCTGAAAGAAGTCGGCTTTATGGTTCTCCACCCAAAGTCGTTTGGCTCCGATGTGGTAATGCACCAACTAGAGAGGTTGAAAATCTGATACGGTCTGGTGCTGAAGCTATTCGAGAGCTTCTGAAAAATACTGACTTGCACTGCCTAGAATTGCACTAACCCATATATAGAACGGACGACTTTGGTCAACCCAATTCAATTAATTCCGTCGCCAACTCAATTGATTCATCATCAAGCTTAGAATTATCCTTGCTGAGAATATATTTTAATGCTTTGAGATTGAGATTTTCTCGAAAGATGCGCCTCATTGTGCTGATTCTTGTTTGAGTTGAGCTGTAGGTATAAACACCAACCGGAATTATATTCATTAAGTCTTCGCCGTTTGCATATGGCTCATAGTAATCAACAAAGAACTTTTTGCCCATTTTACCTAAAAGATTTTCAAGCAAGACTTGTTCATCTTCAGAAACATGGATTTCCTTTCTTTGTGGTTGGACTCCCTCTTTCGTTAAAAATGAAATACTATGTTCAGGATCGTTATCGTGACTTTTCTCCGCAAAAAATAGACGCTTAAATTCTTCGACTTCTGGAATCTCGGGAGCAAGTTGATCATAAAAGTTATAGATAGAAACACATTTTCGCTGGATTCTTTCCTTAACTGTTTTGACGACGGGATGTGACTCCGGATCTTTATCCATCAAATAATTGAAATGAGCTGGAATCAAGACAATATTCCATAGGGAAGAGAAGAATAGTGGGTGAGATGCCAGTCCCCATACATGGGAAATGATATAATTCTTTACTGTACTATTTTTCCCCGTGCTGATAGCTTGACCAAGATATTTTTTGATTGATCGCCTGTTCTCATGGTTGCCGTCATTATCAATTTTAATATTGAATGCTGGGTAGGCAGGTAAACGTGCTTCTTTGTCTCTTGTCAAAGTAATAGCTTCTGCCTTGTTACTAATATTCAGAGCTTCATGATGGGATGGGGAATATCGGATGGGAAACTTGCCACCAGTTTTATAAAGTTCGATCATTTCTTGGTTTCTCAGGTGGACAATTTCTGGGGGAATAAACAAAGTGCTTGCCAGAAATGCTTCCACAAAATCATCTTGATTTCTGTATAGTGAAACGAGTTGGTCTATCCCGTCGATCCATACCTGCATCTCCAAGTTAGTTCTGAAGGTTTCAAGGTTTCCTAGTCCCACAGCATTTCTCCAAAGGTTTCATCCTTCAGCATCTTGTTATCGCATTTTGGGCAAGGATGCTCGCTTGGCCAAGGATATAGCTGGGTGCCTTCGCATTTAGGGCAAAGATTAAGGCTCTTGTCATAGTCAGGATCACCAGTTGGTCCATCTTGTCCATACCGCCCAATTAGAACGTCGACCACAGCTTTACAACCTTCACAAATCATTGTTCTGACAACAGCCATCTCACCGAAATCTCGCCCTCCAGACACCCATTCTGCTGTATATCCACAACCAGGACATGCAAAGTTATATTTAGTGCCCATCATGTTCCTTTGTAGAGACGACTAACCTGCTCAATGTAGCCGCTTGCTCCAGAGTCGTGCAGGTCTATGAATTAAAACTCTCGGCAACTTGGCAGGCTAACTATGTATTAAGGGTCAGATCTGATGGATAAGTTCCCACATGCCCTGCATTATCCGTCAGCTCTGCGGGGTAATACCTGTTCCTTTAGGAATTAATCATCACATCTGCTCGATAAATCCGGGTTTCCAGAATGTTATCCGGCAGACTTGATGGTTGATCCTGGTATTCAGGGGGGTTATCCAGTAGTTTTGACGGATAAGTACCCCATCTTGGGGATTATCCAACAGATATCTATGTCATCACTCCAACCCCTCACCTGCTTGATCAGGTCAAAGCAGCAATTCGTCTCAGGCATTACAGTCTTAAAACTGAGAAGTCGTTGTGCATTGCATTCGAGATTTCATCTTGTTCCACAACAAGCGCCACTCGCGCCAACTGAATAGGGAATTCATTTCTGGTTCTCGGGCGAGAGTTTGAGAACCAGCTTGCAGAGGCTGCGTCGCTGCTCCAAGACCTATCATCAATGCCCGGAGTCACATCATCGCTGCATAGAGCGTTGTGATGACTACACAAAGCGTTGTGACGACTGCACAGAACGTTGCGATGACTGCACAGGACGTTGTGATGACTGCATAGAACGTTGCGATGACTGCATAGAACGTTGTGACGACTGCATAGAACGTTGTGACGACTGCACAGAACGTTGCGATCGCTGTTTTGGGATTGCGATCGCTCCGTTACGAGTCGCCAATCCTTTCTCGCAGGTGGTATTTTGCGCCTAGCCGCTGAAGGGACAACGAATCTCTTTCAGCGGCTAAGCCTGATTCACCGTTCTCAGCAGCCACAGGGTACTGGCTAAAGCTACAAAATGGGCCAGCAGGGTGTTGATATTCGCCTGAATAATAAAAATGTCAAAGGCCCGAATATACTGATCCGTCTGGTTAGTCCCCGTAATCGGGAAACCCTGGGGCTGGGTCAATGCC
>PYEQ01000339.1 GCA_003017785.1 filamentous cyanobacterium CCP5
GGGTGAGCGGACGTTTGAGCAGGGGATTGTTGAACAGATAAATTTGCCCCACCGAGAGATAGTTAGCCGCCCGCCAGTAGGCGTCTAGGGTGTGGAGTTGGTCTGGAGCAAGCGTCTGGGTGGTCACGGTTGAGTTCTCGTAGTATTGCCAGCTCTAGAAAGGAACAACACCGATATCGGGGTTTAGGGGCATCGATCCCATGTTTAGTGTGGGAGCGGGGGGCTTGATTTCTGGTTTGAGTTGATGGATTACGATACAAACCGTGAGGGAACTGGCAGAGCTGTCGTCAAGTCTGCAAGGCATGTAACTGGGCCCGTAGTTGAGCAATTTCCTGGGCCATATCCAAGACCATCGCCGCGCCCACCAGATTTAGCCCCAAGTCCCGACGCAGTCGTCGGATCTGGGCGATCCGGGCAATTTCTCGAGCATGCAGCATCGTGCCCACCGGCTCAACCAGCCCGATTTGCACAAACTGCTCAATCACCGTGGTGGATGTTTCCGTTACCAGAGCCGCGTACTCAAACGTATACAGGCGATCGCCATCGGCAGACAGCACCGTCGTAGACAGGCCAAATTCGGTCACAGGGTTACCTCCTCAAGGGCAGAACGGGGGTTAAAGCGGCTGGCGGCGCGGATTTTCTCATAGCAGTCCTGCTCGATCTGACTTAATTCTGGGGGCGAGACCATCTGAAGTTTGACCATCAGGTCAGTGCGGTTGCCCTGCGGCGATTTCCAGCCCTTGCCCCGCAGCCGCAGCGACTGGCCCGATCGCACTCCTTTCGGTACGGTCATGGTCACTGGGCCATCGGGCGTCGGCACTGGCACCTGAGCCCCTAAGACCGCTTCATCAGGGCGGATTGGCACCTCGCAGACCAGGTGATCACCGGCAAAACGGAAAAATGGGTGAGGGAATAGTTCGATCGTCAGGTACAGATCGCCCCGCTGGTGGGAGAACGGGCTGGGGCGACCTTTGCCCTTGAGCCGGATGCGGCTACCTCGCTTCGCCCCAGCGGGGATACGGACATTGATAGTCTCATCATCTAACTGCAAACGTTTTTGCACCCCATGAAAGGCTTCTGCAAAAGACAGGGCGATCGCTGCTTCGGTATCGGGGGCAGGGGCCTGATTGCGAAAGTCGGCAAACGGGTCCGACCGTGGCGTGGCGGTACGGTAATCGGTGCGGCGACCCCGGCCTCGGTGCCCCGGCCCGCCCAGCAAATCGTCGATAAAGTCCTCAAAGCTGCTGTACTGGCCAAAGGGGCTGTCCTGATCGTCCCCAAAGCCCGTCGCTGGGGTGCCCGGGCCGGGAGCCGTTGCCCCGGCAAATCCTTGCTGCCAGTACTGGCCAAACTGGTCATATTTGGCGCGGGTCTCTGGGTCAGACAACACCTCGTTGGCTTCGTTGAGGACTTTAAATTTTTCCTCAGCGGTGGCATCGCCAGGGTTCACGTCAGGGTGATATTTGCGGGCCAGTTTACGGTAGGCCTGCTTGATTTCTGCCGCCGTGGCCGTTTTTCTGACGCCTAAAATGGCGTAGTAGTCTTTGAAGTCGGTGGCGGTGGACATAGCGGCAGACTCTCCTCTCAGCGCAGCTTGTGCCGAATTAACACCTTCTCTAGCTCGATCGCCCCCAATACGAGGGCACTCAAGGCCACGCTAATGGCCAGATCGATCGCCGGCAGGGCGGTGGTCTGGAACACCGCTTGCAAAAATGGAATATACACCACCGCCATTTGCAGACCAAAGGTCAGCGCTACGGCTCCCAACAGAGGTTTGTTGGAAAGTAAGCCAATGCGAAAAAGGGAATCGCGATCGGAGCGCATGGCCTCGGCCATGCCCATGCGAGATAGGGCCAGGGTGGTAAACACCATCGTCTGCCAGCTGGCTTGCCCAGTAGACCAATAGCCATAGGCGATCGCCAGCAATACCAACCCCAGCAACAGCCCGATCCAGGCGATGCCGCGCCCCACTCCCCGCGCAAAAATGCTCTCATCTGGGCGACGGGGCGGGCGGCGCATGACTTTTCGCTCTGCCGGTTCTACGCTCAAGGCCAGGGCCAGCAGACCATCTGCCAGCAGATTAATCCACAAAATTTGCAGTGGAATCAGGGGCAGGGGCAATCCCCAAAAGGGCGCGAGCAGAATCACCCAGAGTTCTCCAGCATTGCCCGTCAGGGTGTATTTGATGAACTTGCGAATGTTGTCGTAGATGACTCGCCCTTCTTTAGTCGCCGCGACAATGGTGGCGAAGTTATCGTCGAGCAGCATCATATCGGCCGCTTCTTTGGCCACGTCGGTGCCGGTGATGCCCATGGCAATGCCAATATCCGCCTGCTTCAGGGCGGGGGCGTCGTTTACCCCATCCCCGGTCATGGCCACAATGTGGCCCCGCTGTTGCAGGGCTTTGACAATATCCAGTTTGTTTTGGGGCGAAACGCGGGCGTAGACCGAGATTTCTTCTACCCGATCGCTCAAGGCTTCTTCGGCCAGTGCCGCCAGCACTTGGCCCGTCAGGATGGGGGCATTGGGGACAATGCCCAATTCGCGCGCGATCGCTTGGGCGGTGAGGGGATGATCGCCGGTAATCATCACCGGGCGAATGCCCGCATCCTGACACAGCATCACGGCTTCTTTGACTTCGGGCCGCACCGGATCAATCATCCCGACCATGCCGATGAAGATCAAGGCTTGCTCCAGGTCTTCACCCTCGGGATTAGCTGGCACCGCCGCCAAGGGGCGAAAGGCAATGCCTAAAACGCGCATGCCATTGCTGGCCAGTTGATCATTGTCTTCGATGATTTTTTGCCGCCAGTGGGTATCCATGGGGAGAACCCGTTCATGCACCCAAATCTGCGTGGCAATCTCCAGCAGACTGTCTACGCTCCCTTTGGTAAACGCAATATTCGCGTCCTGATGGGACGGCGAGCACTCCGTCATCACCTGTTTCAACGGCACTGACAAGGCAACGGTGGCGGCTGGGAGCCTATGCACCGTGGTCATCCGCTTCCGCACGGCATCAAAAGGTTTTTCGGCCACCCGGGGCAGGGCTTGCTCTAGGGTCGCCTTCCATAACCCCAGTCGGGCCGCCGCCATCACCAGAGCCCCTTCCGTCGGGTCACCCACAAGGTGAAACTGGTGGGGCCGATCGGCATCCGCTTCTAAGATCGCATCATTGCAGAGGGCCGCCCCCGTCAGCAGCCACGCCAGTTCGGGCTGGGCCTGAAGTTGGCCCGCCAGATCATCGTAGGTGTCGTCAGGGTGCAACTGCGGTGGGGTTAAATCCAGCCGGTGCCCTTCTACCGCCAGCAATGTCGCGGTCATCCGGTTCTCGGTTAGGGTGCCGGTTTTATCGGAGCAAATCACCGTCACCGAGCCCAGAGTCTCCACCGCCGGGAGTTTACGGATTAAGGCGTGCTGCTTCAACATCCGCTGGGCTCCCAATGCTAGGGAGATGGTGACGACAGCGGGTAAGCCCTCGGGCACGGCAGCCACGGCCAGACTGACGGCAGTAAGGAACATGAACGCCAGTTCTTCACCTCGTAGCAGCCCCAGCCCAAAGATGATCGCGACCAGCACCAGGGTGATGATGGCCAGCCTGACCCCGAGTTGGTCGAGCCGCTGCTGTAGCGGGGTCGGTTTCGGCTTGACCGTTTGAATAGCGGTGGCAATGTGGCCCAGTTCCGTATGGTTGCCGGTCTCGGTAACGACAGCCAAGCCCCGGCCATAGGTGATCAGGGTGCCCATGTAGGCCATGGTGTGGCGATCGCCTAAGGGCAAATCGGTCTCAGTCTGGTCGCCCTTCGCTGCATCAACAGGCTCCAGCCGTTGCGCTGTCTTGTTCGCGGGTTCCGATTCCCCCGTTAGGGAGGCTTCCTGAATTCGCAGGTTAGAGGTCTCTAGCAGTCGGTAGTCGGCGGAGACCAGGTTGCCCGTTTCCAGCAGCACAATGTCACCGGGCACCAGCTGTCGCGCCGAGATCTCCTGGACGCGATCGTCGCGGCGCACCTTTACGGTAGATACTGCCAGCTTTTTGAGGGCGGCGATCGCCTTCCCCGCCTGGTACTCCTGGCGAACCCCCAAAATGGCGTTAAAGGCCACAATGGCCAAAATTGCCCCGGCATTGATATAGTCGCCCAGCGCTAGAGAAATCAGCGCCGCGACCATCAGCACCACCACCATGACAGCAGTTAACTGCTTCCACAGAATCTTCCAGAGACTTTCCCCTGGCTGTTCGGTTAACTCATTGAAGCCATGCTGCTTAAGCCGCCGCGTCACCTCGACTTGGCTGAGACCGTGGGCAATCGTCGTGTCGAGTTGCTGTAATACCTCAGCTGGGTCTAACTGATGCCAGGTGCCCATGACTTAGATCTCAACCCAAATACTGCCGTCTTCGACGCGGGTGGGAAATACCGGCAGCGCCTTTTCCTTAGAAACCATGGCCAACATGCGGCCCACCCCCGGCGGCCAGGGGCTCCAGTCTTTGACAGTGCCACTGCCCAAATCAAAGGCGCTATGGTGCCAGGGGCACACGATCGCATTGTCCTTAATCTTGCCCCCCTTCAGCGGCAGCTTCATGTGGGGGCAGGCATTCTCCAGAGCGTAGAGTTGCCCTTCATGGTGCACCAGCAAAAGCGCGTGGCCCTCAACCTTCACCACCTGCTGCGCGCCTTCGGGCAGTTCAGCTTGAGCCAGTGCTTTAATCCAGTTCATACTGATCTCCAGGATTGAATTAGCGGCAAAAGGCCGTTGCCTTGAGCACTCTAGTTTTAATAATGGTTCTGACAGCCGATGGTTTGATTTTCAGTTTGATTTGTTTATTTACGATATAAACTGCAATCAAAATGATGATGGTGGCGTTGCAGTTGAGAATTTTTTCGATGATTTATGAGATGGCTCTTTAACAGTAATTAATCCATAAACTTAAGATCTACAATTGCAGTATCTAGATTAAAGATTCATAAGGAAGGAGATTAATATATGAAATTATTTACGCTGCTTGCTCTGCTAATTGCGATCGTGGCTGGTGTCTTTGCCCTGCAAAACTCAACCCCTGTGTTCGTAGAGTTCATGGGTTGGCAAGCTCAGGCATCTATGGCGCTGATTCTATTGGTTACCTTTTCCTTGGGAGTGCTGTTTGGCGTCCTGATTTCGCTCCCAGCGATGATTCGGCGCATGGGGAAAATTTCTCACTTCAGATCCCAGGTTGACCAGCTGACCTACGATCTTGACGTCGCTAACCGTCAATTGTCTGAGGTCAGCGCCCCGCCAACGGACCCGCATCCTGAGCAACGGCCCCATTCATTAGAGCATTCCACAACGGCCTAATACCAAAGACCGAATCGCTGGGGCAAACGCCGTTTGCCCTATCCAATTAGTGCGTAGTTTGGTAGTTCTAAAGCTGTAAGGATGCATTGTAGTAGTGGATGAAATACCAGATTGCACCGATGTGGTTTTCCAGCTTT
>PYEQ01000340.1 GCA_003017785.1 filamentous cyanobacterium CCP5
GCTGATGATGCCACCCCTCCACGGAGAACGGATGCGGACCTACTGCCACCTGATTGGGGAAATCACCCACAGTGTCCTGGCAGAAATTCCCTTGGGCAGCGAATTTCGAGCCCGAGACGTGATGCAAAAAATTTCCATGCGGGTGATCTTAAAGGCTGTGTTTGGGCTAGCGGAGGGCGATCGCTACCGGCAGCTAGAAGCCCTGCTGCGCGATCGCATCGAAATGACCGGTAATCCTTTGCGGGCAATGACCCTGTTCTTTCCGATTTTGCAGCGGAACTACGGCCCCTGGAGTCCGGGAGCTAGGCACCAAAAGCTGGCAGCTGAGGTGGATCAGCTAATTTTTGCTGAGATTAGCGAAAGGCGGGCCAGCGGCAACTTCGATCAGGCCGATATGCTCTCCCTGCTGCTGAGCGCCCAGGATCAGCAGGGGAATGGTCTCAGCAATCAGGAACTGAGGGATGAACTGATGACCTTGCTGGTAGCCGGCCATGAAACCACGGCTACCGCTTTAGCCTGGGCCCTCTACTGGCTGCACCGGGATCCGGCCATGAAACATCGGCTGGTGGAGGAGATAGCCGAGGCCAAGGATGCCTTCGCCCTGACTCGGCTTCCCTATCTAACCGCCGTTTGCCAGGAAACCCTGCGGATTTATCCAGTTGCGGTTCTCACCTTTCCCCGTCGGGTTGAGCAGCCGGTCGAGGTCCTGGGCCATACCCTCCAGCCTGGGCAGATGGTCGTGGGCAGTATTTACCTAATCCACCACCGCCCCGATCTCTATCCCGACTCGCGCAGGTTTCGACCGGAGCGGTTTTTGGAATGGCAGTACGGCCCTCATGAGTTCCTGCCTTTTGGCGGCGGTAGTCGTCGCTGCATTGGTGCCTCCCTAGCCTTGTTTGAGATGCAGCTCGTGTTGGGAACCATTCTGGCCAACTATGACCTGAGGCTGCTAGAAACCCGACCGGTTAAACCCCAGCGGCGCGGCGTCACCCTCAGCCCGGCGGGGGGCATTCGACTCCGGCTGGATCAGCGTCGGCTCGCCGCCGAGCCCGCTTTGAGCCTAGGGCATTAGATCTAGCTCCCGCAGCATTGCCAGCTGCTGGGTCACAGGCACTAGGCCATGGGCGCAAATCAGGCCGCTAGCGGCCACCGCGGGCAGACCGATACCGGGAAAGGTGGAGTCGCCGCAGCACAGCAGCCCCGGGATGGGGGTTTTGTGGCCAGGGAAAAACCCATCCCCGGCAGAGATTCCTGGGCCGTAAGTGCCGTGATGCCGCCGTAAAAACCGCTCGTGGGTCAGGGGGGTGCCAACTAGAGTCACTTCGCAGCGCTGGCGAATATCGGGAATCACCCGCTCTAGGGCCTGCCACATTACCTGCGATCGCTGCTGCTTGAGATCGGCGTATTCAGGGCTACCACGGGCCAGGCCCTGCCACAGGTCATAGGGTTCACTACCGGGGGTATAGACATGGATAACGTGCTTGCCAACCGGTGCCAAAGACGGATCCAGCACCGAAGGAATCGAAATCAGCACTACATTCTGGGGCGCATCTACCCCCTGCTGCCAGTCATTCACTCTGATGTAATGGCAGGCCAGGTCGGGGGGGAGACCAGCGCCATCAATGCCCAGGTGCAGATGCATGAAGCTCGGACAGGGTGGGATCTGCGCCCGCTGGTGGAGAAATCCCGGCGGTAGGCTACCGGACGGCAGCAGATTTAGGGTGTCCCAAATGGACGCGTTAGAAATCACTGCCCTAGAGGCGGTCACGATTTCTCCAGTGTTCAGCCGGACTCCCACGGCCCGCCCGCCCTCAACCAAAATCTGGTCGACATGGGCCCTTAGCCTCAAATCACCCCCATGACTTTTCAGGCCCCGCTCTAAAGCCGCTACCAGGGCAGCGCTGCCGCCGATCGGGTAGTCAAGGCACACCCCAGGTTTGTACCATTCGGCAAACATAAAGGCCATCTCTGCCGCACTGGTGCCAGAGGCCGGCAGCCCCGATAGCAAAAAGCAGAGCAAGTCCAACCAGTTGCGAATAAACGGATCGCTGACGTTGCGATCCATAATGGCGCTGAACGGACCGTTGAGGCGAGCTAGAGCCGGTCCCTGGCGGATCAGCTTCCAGATAAACGGAGCGATTGAGCGCCAGGCTTTCCAGTCTGGCCGGACAGCGGCCGGGGGAAGGGAGATCGCGGCCCGGCCTAATGGTTCCATTGTTGCCTGGAGCGATCGCCACTGACGAACCGCTTCAAGGCCACCCAGGTTCTGGAGCACTTCGGTAAACTGGTCGGCCCCTACGGTTGTTAAAAAATCCCCCTCCGGCAACGATACGCCCCAGCGATCGTAGGTAGCCCAGTCCAGGTCTTCACCTAGGGCATCTAGCACATGGCGTAGAGGATTCGTCGAGGGCCGATGGGATAGTCCCGAATAGAGAGAAGGGCCTGAGTCAAAGCGATACCCTAGCCGTTCAAATCCGTGGGCCGCTCCCCCAGGAATCGAGTGGCTTTCGCACACAGTCACCCGACTGCCATAGCGGGCAAGCATAGCACCGCAGCAGAGGCCGCCAATGCCGCTACCTACAATAACAACGTCTGTATCCATTACCAGTCAGACTACCATCAGAACCCTGAAAGAGCAGGATCTACAGCCGGTGGGGCCCTGAGCGTAAGGTCTGAATACCCAATTTTTTACTTCCCAAGCGACAGGAAAAATCGGGCCGGTCAGTGGACTCTAGCCTGGCATTGGGATGGTGAAGCAGCAGCTCAAACAGCTGCTCATAGGACTCCAGGGCCCGTTCAAAAGAATAGTGTTTGAGGGCATATAGCCGACCCTGCCGGCCTAATTTTTTAGCCTGTTCGGGATTATGGTACAGGTCCAAAATTCCTTTGGCTAGGGCCGTTGGATTTTCGGGCTGAACTACAATGCCGCCGCCGCTTGCTAATACGGCCTCCGCTGCTGTCCCACTGCGGGGAACTGAGGCCACGATCGGGCTGCCACTGGACAAGAGCAACTGCGTTTTAGAGGGCATATTGAACCCCACCACGTTGCGCTTCTGCATAATCAGCCCAATATCGGCCGCCCCTAGCATATCCGGCAGGGCTTCCCGGTCCACAAACGGCAGCAGCAGGACGTTATCAGCCCCTAACTCCTGGCGAAAAGTTTCAAGCTCCCTCAGATGGGACTCTTCCCCCACGATCACCAGTCGAATCTCGGGATGCTTTGAAAGTACCCGAGCCGAACGGATAGCGTTGCGGATCCCTTGAGTGCGGGCGATATTGCCGCTGTAGAGCACGACGAACTTATCTAGAAGTCGGTGCTCCCGAGCAAACTGGCTCTCCTGTTTGGGGATGGGCCGGATGAAATCCACATCGACCCAGTTGGGGATATTGCTGATTTTGGCGGCAGACACGCCTTTTGAGAGCAGATTGTCCCTAAATCCATCGGCAATGACGCTAATGCAGGTGGCACTGCCATAGGCAAACCGCTCTAGGGATTCAAACACCCGAATCCCTAGCCGGTTGCTGAGTAGACCGGTGTGGATGGCGGCCTCAGGCAAAATATCCTGCAGGTTGAGAATCGTTGGACAGCGATAAATCTGCTTGAGCAAGGCGACGGGTACACAGGCCGGTAATGATGGGCTGGTGGCGAGAATCAAATCCGGCCGCCAACCCCGGAGGGCCTGGAGTAGGCTTAACCCGACAAAGCTACCCTCTAACATCATCCGACCCACCAGGCCCGGCTTTGGCCGAATCGAAACGTAGCAACGCTGAATTAAAACCCCGTTTCGCCGTTCCTGGCAGTACAGCTGCCCTCTGTACTCCGGGTAGATAACCCGCTGAGGATAGTTGGGCATGGCTGTAACCACGCGCACCTCATGTCCCCTCAGTACCAGCCCCTCTGCCAGCTCCGTCATCAAAGGTGCAATACCAATGGGCTCGGGATAGTAATTATAGGAATAAATTAAAATGCGCATGAGCAAATGCTCGAATAGGTGATGCAGACTGCAGGATGGAAGTGAGCTGGCAGCAACCTATGGCTGGGTTGACGTCTGACAGCCCTCTGAGGAATCTATCCACAAAATATAAAGTTATTAAGGTTTTGGGGGGGCTCCTTCACCGTATTTTGATGATTATTTTGACTGAAACCATAGGGTCAAAGGCGCAACCGCCGGTTGAGAACAACAGGGCTTGACTGGTTGCCTATGGCTAAAGTACCCAAGCTGAGAAGTTACTAGACGGCTTTCCCCCAAAGCAATAGACCGACTTCATCTTCTCTTAAAAGAGTAAGGAAACGGTGTCATCTTGTATACTGACCAGCCTGGTAAATTCACTACGGCAGAAAATGATTTGGGTAAGGGGATGGTTTTTTAAGTTTTCATGTTTCCTTCATTGCCGAAGCTAACCCAGATCAGGGGCTTTGAGGTACGCTGCTTAAGGCAATTTTCCCCTGGAGAAGATTTCCAGGGGAAAAATAAACGGCAAAAAAATTGTACCTGAGCCAGCCAGATCAGTTTTGGCCAGCCTAGTAGGCCGATCGCATGTCGGTGCGATCGGTGCGAGCTCGCTCTTTAGCCCGAGCCGCACTCTTCTTGAGGGCTTCTAGACGCTTGATGTAGCGATCGCGCTGGCGCTTCTTGGGGGTCTGCTCAATTAGGGCCTTGAGGGCGCTGCCAAGGCTCTTGTAGGCATTGGGAAGGGTATAGCCGAAGCGAGTGGCAATGGCGATCGCCCGTTCATCGGCGTCAATCTGTTCTTGCAGAGTCTTCTGGCCGTTGTTGCGCTTGTAGAGCCGCCAGCTAGAGAAGCCGCACAGGCTCAGGGCCAGCATCAGCAGCAGCCCATCCTGCACCCACAGCTCGCCTACGGCACCGCCGAGGCCAATGGCCAGCGCCGCCATCTCCCAGCCGTCGCGGGGGATGGTGTCGTTTTGAATGCGACCCACCTCGTGCCAGAACAGCAGGTTGCGCTGGTCGAGGGCCAGCTGCTCCCACTTGAGCAGATCGACTTGAATTTCGACCTGGTCTTTGCCCAGTTCTTCACAGGTGATCAGCGGCGGGGTAACATCAATGGCTGACTCCACCGTCACCCAGCTTTGCAGCTCGGGGGGCAGTAGGCTTCTCAGACGGCGAAGCTCACCCATATCGGCGCGGGCAGTGGCGGTGGCGTACGAGGTCATGGAGATTACGGGGAGGAAACTGCAAATTAAATTTATTAATAGATCCTACCTTAAAGCCCATTAGTCAAGGGTCGGTTATCCGACGGGTAGAACGTCATTACATTTGAACGGCCAGGGCCGGGGGCGTTCGACCGCTGCGATCGCACTGTCTAGCTCAGCGATCGCGCCGTTGAGCAGTGCATACCCGGCCTCGACCGTATCGATTTGGCAAAGCTGCTGACGCAGGGGGGCGGCCCCCTCAAAGCCTTTGACATACCAGGCCATGTGCTTGCGGGCCTGGTAAAT
>PYEQ01000341.1 GCA_003017785.1 filamentous cyanobacterium CCP5
CGGTCGGATCAGCGCCGTGGGGCAGGATATTTTTACCTCTTTGCTGAAAACAATTGCCGACAACCAGACCATCAAAGGCTTCGAAGGCAAGCTGATGGCGACCACCACCGATCAGTTCCCAGCAGCAGAACGGGCCAACCTGTCGACCCTCGCCCCAACCCCCATGCGGGAAGAACAGCACAACAGCTCCATCGTCTACGGCGAAAAACTGATTCTAAAGCTGTTCCGCAAGCAGGAAGAAGGCACCAACCCCGACCTGGAAATGCGGCGGTTCTTAAACACCCAGCACTACACCCAGCACATTACGCCCCTGGTGGGTGCCCTGGAATATCATCACCCCAGCACCGGCAAGATGGTGGTCGGGCTGCTGCAAACCTACGCCACCGATGTTCGCAACGCCTGGCAATACACCCTGGATCAGCTGCGGCATTATTTTGAGCAGGTTACCCCCCAGATGGATGAGCTGGTGGAGGTGCCGGTGCCGTCCCAGTCGCTGCTGGAGCTACAGGGCATGGAATCGTCCGCCCTGGCCCAGCAGATGATCGGTACCTACCTCGCCAGCGTGGAGCAACTGGGCAGCAGCACCGCCGACCTGCATCGGGCCCTGGCGGCAGAGTCCGACATGCCGGGGTTTGCTCCAGAACCCTTTTCCACGCTGTATCAGCGGTCGCTCTATCAGAACGCCCGCAACCTCACCGGGCAGACCTTCCGCACCCTGAGGCAGCGCCTCCATCAGGTTCCAGAGGACAGTCAAGATTTAGCCCAGCAGCTCCTGGAGCGCCAGGATCGGCTGCTGGAGCATTTTCAGGCTTTGATTGATCAAAAAATCACCGCCAAGCGCATCCGCTGCCACAGCGACTACCACCTGCGGCAGGTGCTCTACACCGGCAAAGACTTCATCATCATTGACTTCGAGGGAGACCCTCACCGCAGCCTGAACGAGCGGCGAATGAAGCGATCGCCCCTGCGGGACGTGGCCGGGATGCTCCAATCCTTCGGCTACGCTGCCGAGTATGGCCTGATTCAGGAAATGGAAAGTGGCATGATGCGTCCCGAATACGCCCCCGCCATCAGCCAGTGGACCCAGTTCTGGCTGCGGTGGGTTACCTCCCGATTCTTAAAAGGCTATCTGGAGGTGGCCTCCCAGGATACTTTCCTGCCTAGAACCGAACCAGAACTGGATCTGCTGCTGCGCACCTGCCTGCTAGAGAAATCCATCGACAGCCTACGCAAAGAGCTGACCAACCGCCCCGATCGCATCGACGTGGCCCTACGGCAGGTGTGGCAAACCCTGGAAAACGCGGATGCATTCTACATGGGGACTCGCTGATCGGAAAGTCTGCGGATCCGCCCCTGGGAAATACCGGAGGCAGCAATCTGAGTTGCTAGAATTTTTAAGGTGCTTGAAGGAACGGATTCGTGGAAGCTAATCAAATCAACTGTGCCGAAGCCTGCGTCAACGGCTGCATTTTAGGGGACAAGTGCCCCAATTTAAAATACACGGAAGCGGCAACCAGTTTTATCGACAATACTTCTCTCGATACGATGCTGGAGATGGCCGATGAAGCCGTGCGTCGCAAGATCATGGAGCGCGCCTCCCAGCCGCCCAAGTGGGTGTTGCCGGAGGAGTAGTCGGTAGAAAATAATTGATTCCCAGCGGGCTAAGGTTGGGTGAAGTTTAAAGGTCGAGAGGAGCCGTTTCACTTTCTTATTCCCTCTGCCTTCGAGTTACTGCCCATACACATCTGCTGAAGACTTCGGTGAGACCACAACTGGGCGCTAAAGCCAAACCTCTACCCGAGGGGATCTCGCTCCCCTCGGACTCCTACGACCAGGGCGTTCCGACGCCCTGGACCTCCCGGAAGGGTTTATCGGTCACAGGTGCTTTAGCGCTTCGCATCTGTAGAGAAGATCTGACCTTTGCCTCCGCTGTACTCAACTTTTGAAAAGCCTGGGCTAATAGATTGCGTAGGGTGCATCCCCGCGCAGAGTGATGCACCGAGACTATTTCAAAGTTGGGACCCCTAGAAGGTATGTGATCAAGTTATGGGCAGCGAAGAACTGCTTCAAGGCCACTCAAAAGCTGGTCGATGTCGTCGAAACTGTGGGTCGCCATCAGAGTAATTCGCAGGCGGCTGGTAGGCGTCGTTGGAGGCCGCACCGCCGAAACAAACAGCCCGCGCTCCATTAGCTGTGTACCTAACTGCACTACCTCTGCCGCCCGATCGCACTCAATACACATAATCGGCGACTCGGAGGGAATCAGCCTCACTCCCTCGAACTGCCTTAATCCCTCTGACAGATAGGCCACGTTGCGCCAGAGGCGATCGCGCCGTTCGGGTTCGCTACCGATAATCTTTACGGCCTTCAAGGCGGCGGCGGCATCGGCGGGGCTGAGGCCAGTAGTGTAAATCCAGCTGGGGGCGCGGTTACGCAGATAGTCGATCAGCTGGGCAGAACCAGCGACATAGCCGCCCAGACTGCCGATCGCTTTGCTCAGGGTGCCAATCTGCACCAGGGGTTGACCGGTGCAGCCCAGGTGTTCGACGGCCCCTGCCCCCGTTTGCCCCAAAACTCCGGTGCCGTGGGCCTCATCTACCAGAACCATCGCCTCAAACTGTTCCGCCAAGCCCAAAATTTCCGGCAGCGGGCACAGGTCGCCGTCCATGCTGAAAACGGTGTCGGTGATGATCAGACAGCGGCGATAGCTAGTGCGGTGTTCTGCTAGCTGATGTTCCAAATCGGCTACGTTGCAGTGGGCGTAGGTGAGGGTCGTTGCCCCGCTTAACCGCGCCCCATTGATCAGGCTGGAGTGGTTGTACTGGTCTGAGAGAATTAGATCTTTAGGACCAACTAGCGCGGCGATCGCCCCCAGATTCGCCAGATAGCCAGAGCTAAATACCAGGGCATCTTCGGTGTGCTTGAGGGCGGCGATCGCCTGCTCTAGCTCGCGATGAATCGGGCGGTGGCCGCTGAGCAGTCGGGAGCCGGTGCTGCCGGTGCCGTAGGCGTGAATGGCGGCGATCGCGGCTTCTGCCAGTCGCGGATCGCCGGCGAGGCCCAGATAGTCATTGCTGGCGAAGTTGATCACTGATTGGCCCGCGATGGTGATCACCGGGCCAGCTTTGCCGTCGATGGGGCGGGGCGATCGGTGCCAGTGGGCACGGTGAATGGTTTGTAGGGATTTGTCGATCCAGGCGTAGCTATTCATGGCATTCGAAGAATATAGGCGCATGCGCCCCTCACTGATGCTCAATTAGACATCCGCGACTGAGCAGGTCTTGATAGATTGACTGCCAAACACCTTGGGCCAAACTTGCAGAATCTATAGCTTCTTCCTCTGTGGGGTGATCTCCATGTAGCGGATAGCGAGATTCAATAATCCAGTTGGTTAACTCGCGTAGTTGAGGATATTGCTGTTTAACCTGCCAATTATCGGGTAGTAAGTTTCTCAGGGCATCGAGATCGTGGCTTTTAGGGAAATCGACTTGCTCTAGAATCAAAGCTGGCTTGAGCGCTTTTTCGGCGGATTGTTGGGCAAAGTTACAGACGTGTCGAGTAACGAAAGGTGGATGCTGAATCATGTTTTCTGCGGCTTTCAAGTCTTCAGTCGCCTACTGCCACCACCTTTGAACCAAGTATATTTGCTCAGGACTAGGGCCGCTCATAAAGGGTTTTTCCTTCCCGCAGGGCAGGCCGCAGAATCGTACCGACGAGTTGCCCGTACACCTCGATTTCCTCAGGGGTAGTCACCACAATGTCCTTGCTTACTGGCAGATCTGCTAAAGCCTGACCAATTTCAACCGCTTGCCGTCGCTTGCTGGTAATACTTGGCATCACGACAAGCAGATCGATATCGCTGTCAGGATTGAATTCTCCCCGTGCATGGGAGCCAAAGAGAATAATCTTAAGCGGCTGAAACTGCTCAACGATGCGCTCTACCATTATGTTGAGCCAGTGGTCTGTGGTCGGCGAAAAAGTGAATGATTGCATGACTTCAGTAATCAGGAAAGTTTACTGTCTCAGGGGCTCAGGGAGATTTCAGAATGCATTCCAGTTTCACGAAGAGGCTGAGGTCATTCTCACATAGGCAGGACTCCACTGAGAGTGAGATATCTGTCGTCGATTCGAGCCTCACGCATACTTCTGATCAAAAGGCTCGCTTAGACTAGAGGCGCGACAATGCCTTTGTTCGAGCAATCTTTATGGCTTCAAACCCTGGCCCAGATCAAAAAGCGGTGGATGCTTTCATCCAGTGGAGCCCACTGGGGGGTAGTGGATGGGCATTTGTGAGTTTTTTACTGCGACAGGACTGGATGCTTGCCATCCTCACCTTTCCGGCCATGCTCGTGACGGCGGTGTGGGCGAAGTATACCGAAAACTTTACGGCTCGGCTGAGCGAGGCCGCTGGCAGCAGAGGCACGGAAGACGCGGATAGCCTAGTCGGTTGGCTTGGCCGGTTAGATCAAGGAATCCGCTGGCAGCTAGCTAACCCGGATGCCAAATACCTGCAGTGCCAGGCAAATGATTGCCTTTACAGCGAAGTGGAAGGCTACAGGCAGCCAGAAGACATCAAGGTTCCCTTGCTGGAAGAGGTCTTCGTACCGCTGGAACTCAGCGCCAGCTTCAGCGTCAACCCGGATGGGGATGTTGTGCCCATGTAGATGGGGTCGCGCCATTCTGATACGGATAGGCTGCTGGCCAAGCAGATAAAGCAAGGCAGTTTGCGCATTTGGGATTTGCTAGTGAGGTCGCAATCAGACCCGGCATATCGACAGCTCGCCATTTTGGCCTGGGGAGGCTACGGCAAAACTACGCTGATGCGCCATCTCACCTATACCTATGCCAAGCAAAAGCATCGTCGCTACAAAGCACCCAAGCTGATTCCGGTATTGCTGTATCTGCGCAAGTGGCGCGACGTGATGGCCCAGCCCCAGGCTCCCAGCCTACCTGACTTAATCCTCCAGCAGCACGTTCCCGAACTGCCCGAGGGCAATAAGCTGGCTTTGCCGCCAAACTGGGCGGCTAATCGGCTGGATCAAGGCAACATGCTGGTTATGTTCGATGGCTTTGATGAAGTCGCCGAAGGGCAACGGCAAGCTGTGAGCCAATGGATTAGCCAGCAGATGGGCAACTATCCGAAAGCACGCTTCATCATTACCTCTCGCCCTGGTGGCTATAAGGATTACAACGGACCGAACCGCCCTAAGCGGACCGTATTTGTTCAACCGTTTAAGCCTAAACAATGGGAGGCTTTCATTCACCGCTGGTATCTCTGCCAGGAACGCCATAGCCTTAGCGACAGTCAGCGCAACCTCGCAGCCGTAAAAGCCATCGCCGCAAAATCAGCCCAGGATTTGATTCAGCAGCTCCATCAGCGGGAGGAGTTGACCACCATGGCAACGAATCCGCTGTTGCTAAATATGATCTCAACGTTTCATCGCTTTTATCCAGGGG